>NZ_BAAAAP010000016.1:0-77544 GCF_054768215.1 Clostridium sp. CTA-1 | reverse complement strand
TACTGGCTGTTACAAGAATGTTTCTTGTTAATTCTCTGTTTAATTTTCAAAGACCACATCGCCTCAGCGACTTTTATATCTTATCAAATTTGTTGTTCTTTGTCAAGAACTTTTTTCAAATTTGTTTTTGAAAGTTTTTGTTACTTTCGTGTCCTTCAAACCGTTGTCTTAAGGACGAGATTTATTCTATCACATTTCTTACTGTCTTCTTCTTGTAAAAATGTAATTTTCATAAATTAAATTTGTTATTCTACATTTTTTTATAATTTTTAGCTTTTTTCGTGTATTGATACACCAGGACAGGTTAATACCTAATATTTGTTTTATTGCTTATCAAACCATAAACAAAGATCCTATTAACCTTAAAATTTAAAAGTTAATAGGATTTTCATTACATATATTTATAGACTATTTACCATATTTTTAAATTCATTTCCTCTTATTTCAAAGTTGGGATACATATCAAAGCTAGCACAAGCTGGTGATAAAGTTATTATATCTCCTTTTTCTGATATATCATCAGCTACTTTTACAGCTTCCTCCATACTATTTACCATAACTATTTCTATCTTACACTTTTTATCTAAAATTACTTTTTCAAAAGCTGATTTTATTTTGCTTTTAGTATCTCCCATTAATATCAAAGTTTTAATTTTATCATATCCTTCCTCTGCTAGAGGTTCAAAAGGTATTTTTTTATCATATCCACCAGCTATTAATATTACAGGCTTTTCAAAAGCATTCAACCCTGCTAAAGTTCTACTAGGACTTGATGCTATTGAATCATTATAATATTTAACACCATTAACTTCTCTTATAAATTCACATCTATGTTCTACACCTGAAAAATTTGTAGCTACATATTTCATACTATCTATTGATACATACTTATTTACCATACAAAAGGCAGCTAGTAAGTTAGCTATATTGTGCCTACCTTTAAGTTTTATATCTTTAGAATCACAAACTTCTTTTCCTAGTATAGTAAGCTTATTATTTGATAAACAAGCTCCATCATATACTTTTTCTACAAGACTAAACTTTAAAATATTTCCTAAAGCTTCTTTCTCCATTCTATTAGTTAATTCATCATCTTTGTTCAATACTAGTAAATCATTATTTTCTTGATATTTAAATATATTTTTTTTAGCCTCTACATACTCCTCAAAATCTTTATGCACATCTAAATGATTAGGACTTAAATTAGTTATTAAAGAAATCTCTGGTGATACATCCATTGTCATAAGCTGAAAACTTGATAGTTCTAATACAACCATATGATCTTCCTTCATTTCTTCAATATTGGCAAATAAAGGTGTCCCTATATTTCCTCCTACCCAAGTTTTATAGCCTTCTTTTTTTAACATTTCATAAACTAATGTTGTAGTGGTTGTTTTACCATCACTTCCTGTTACACCAAAAATCTTAGCTGGACAATATTTTATAAATTCTTCCATCTCTGATGTGATATAAGCTCCAGCTTCTTTTGCCTTAACAAATTCTGATCTATCTATTCTCATAGATGGAGTTTTAAAAATAACATCATATCCATCTAATTTATCTAAATAATTTTCACCTAATACTAAATCTACACCCATCTCTTCTAATTCAGCACTTATACTGCCTAATTTTTCTCTATATTTTTTGTCAAAAGCAGTTACTTTTGCTCCTAACTTAACTAAAATTTTTATTAAAGGTCTATTGCTTACCCCTATACCTACCACTGCTACTTTTTTATATTTAATAAAATCCTTAAACTCAGAAAAATTGCTTTTCATTTATAAACCTCCAAACAAAGTATTAATCCACCTAATATTATATCACTTTAATTTATTTATAAAACATTTTAAATACTTTTATATTGTAATTATTATAAATAAAAAACATATTATTTTATAGAAAGAATTTTATTAGGAGTTATTATGTCATTGCTAATATCTATTTTAACAATACCATTAATATATATTTCAATATCAGAAATAAAAGACAAAGAAAAATTTTATAAATTCAAACTTATACTTTTATGGTTTTTATGTCACATTTATATAACTATAAATAAATTTTTTATCCTTCCTATTGGAATTTTTATCTCTTTTTATATAGTAATGAGGACAAAAAAAAATTTAAAGTCTAAATTTATATCTTTTCTTATAGGTATATTTAGTTTTTTATTAAGTATGTTATGCTATCAAATAAAATCATAGAGATTATTTTTAATATTCGACAGTAAATTTTTCCATATAAATTTTTTAATATTTTTTATCATATTATGTTGAAAAACATCGTTATACCTGTTATAATATTCTACGTGCCGTAAGAATCTAATATAATTCCCCAAGTTTTATTTAAACATATAACATATCCCCATGATTAAACCCTATTTCATTCTATCAGGTGATTCGGATTCACCTGATTTTTTTGCTTGTATATGAAAACGTTTATATATTATTTATTAAAAGTATAAAAAAATTTATATATATTTTTAATGAATAATTATAATTAAATTAAAGCTATGAATTATATAATATTATTCTATAATTCATAGCTTTTTAATTTAAATAGAAAATTTATATATTATTAAATTTTATAAAATTATATTATTACTAAGATTTATTTTAAAATTGTAATTTATCTTCTATAAATTTTTCTAGTTCATTTATATTAACTCTTATTTGATCCATAGTATCCCTGTCTCTTATGGTAACTGTATTATCTTCTAATGTATCAAAATCTACTGTTATGCAGTAAGGAGTTCCTATTTCATCTTCTCTTCTATATCTTTTTCCTATACTACCTGCTTCATCGTAATCTATATTAAACTTTTTACTTAACATACTATAAACTTCTTGTGATTTATCAGAAAGTTTTTTACTAAGTGGTAATACCGCAGCCTTAAATGGAGCTAAAGCTGGATGTAAATGCAATACATTTCTTACATCTCCACCTTCTAGTTCTTCTTCATCATAGGCGTCTACTAAAAATGCTAAAACAACCCTATCTGCTCCTAAAGATGGTTCTATGCAATATGGCACATATCTTTCTTTAGTTGTTGGATCTAAATAGTTTAGATCTTCTCCTGAATGTTCCATATGTTTTTTCAAGTCAAAATCTGTTCTGTCTGCAACGCCCCATAGCTCGCCCCAACCAAATGGGAATAAAAATTCTATATCTGATGTAGCATTACTATAGTGAGATAGTTCTTCTTGACTATGATCTCTAAATCTTATACTTTCTTTATTTATACCTAAATTTATTAAGAAATTCCAACAATAATCTTTCCAATAATTAAACCATTCTAAATCTGTTCCTGGTTTACAGAAAAACTCCAACTCCATTTGTTCAAATTCTCTAGTTCTAAAAGTAAAATTTCCTGGAGTTATTTCATTTCTAAAAGATTTTCCTATTTGTGCAATACCAAATGGCACTTTTTTTCTAGAGGTTCTTTGAACATTTTTAAAATTGACAAATATACCTTGAGCTGTTTCTGGTCTTAAATATATTTCTGACTTAGCATCTTCTGTAACTCCTTGGAATGTTTTAAACATTAAATTAAATTTTCTTATATCCGTAAAGTTTTTAGCTTTACATTTTGGACATTCTATACCATTATCATCTATATATTGTTTTAATTTTTCATTTGACCAACCATCTGCACTAGCTTTTTCAACACCTTGTTCTGTCATATGCTCTTCTACTAATTTATCAGCTCTAAATCTTGCTTTACATTCTTTACAGTCCATTAAAGGATCAGAAAATCCGCCTACATGTCCAGATGCTACCCAAACTTGGCTATTCATTAAAATAGCCGCATCTATTCCAACATTATATGGACTTTCTTGAACAAATTTTTTCCACCAAGCTTTCTTCACATTATTTTTTAACTCTACTCCTAGCGGACCATAATCCCATGAATTTGCTAATCCCCCATATATATCAGATCCTGGGAATACAAATCCCCTGTTTTTACTTAAAGCAACCACTTTATCCATAGTTTTTTTTAAAGCCATAAAAAGTACCTCCCTAATATTTTTTTTATAAAATTTTTAATATAAAAAAGGCTATAGCAACAAAGGGACGACTTAATCGCGGTTCCACCCTTTTTGGCTATAGCCCTACTTTCTAATTAAATACTCAAAAGCTCCCTTCATAATAAACATTGACTGTTTTCACCTACCACAGACTCTCTTCATAATATTTATTATTACTCTTCTTTATCATCGTATATTATTTACTTTTAATTTATTTTTATTATTATTTATAATGATTTACTATTTATCTATAAAATATTCATTTTTAAATGTAATCAATGTATTTATAAATTTTAAATTTATTGATTATTAGGTTGTGGTTTCATAGTTGGGAACAATATAACATCTCTTATAGAATGTGTATCTGTTAAGAACATTATTAATCTATCAATACCTATTCCTAATCCTCCTGTTGGTGGCATACCCACTTCTAATGAAGTTATAAAATCATCATCCATCATATAAGCTTCATCATCACCTAATTCTCTTTCCTTTAATTGTTGCATGAATCTTTCTTTTTGAACTATAGAATCATTTAATTCAGAATATGCGTTACATACTTCTCTTCCAAATACAAATCCTTCAAATCTTTCAGTAAATGCTTCATTTCCTCTTTTCTTCTTTGTAAGAGGTGAGTTTTCTACTGGATAATCACAAATAAAAGTAGGTTGCATTAACTTATCTTCGCAGAATTCTTCAAATAATCCTATAAGTACATCACCTTTTGTACAATCCTTTAATTCTTTTTTAAACTCTACATGTTTTTCTTTTGCAATTGTTCTTGCCTCGATGTCATCTTTTATACTGTTAAAATCTACTCCTGCATATTCCTTTACAGCATCTACCATAGTTAATCTTCTCCATGGTGGTGTAAAATCTATTTCTGTTCCTTCATATTGAACTTTAGTTGTACCTAGAACTTTTTCACATATATACGCTACCATATTTTCTGTTATTTCCATCATATCATTATAATCTGCATAAGCTTCATATAATTCTATAGCTGTAAATTCTGGATTATGTCTTATATCTATTCCTTCATTTCTAAAGTTTTTACCAATTTCATATACTTTTTCAAAACCACCTACTATTAATCTTTTTAAATATAATTCAGTAGCTATTCTAAGATACATATCAATATCTAGAGCATTATGATGAGTAATAAATGGTTTAGCTGCCGCTCCTCCTGCTATTGGTGATAATATTGGTGTTTCTACTTCTAAAAATCCTCTATTATCCAAGAATTCTCTCATTGCTTTAATTATAGCTGTTCTTTTTATAAAAGTATCTCTAACATCTTGGTTTATTATTAAATCTACATATCTTTGTCTATATCTTAAATCTGGATCTTTTAATCCGTGCCATTTTTCTGGTAGTGGTCTTAAAGATTTACAAACTAACTGAAAATCTGTTATGTGTATTGATGTTTCTCCTGTTTTTGTTTTAAAAACTGTTCCTGTTACACTTATTATATCACCTATATCAAAAGTCTTATATTCTTTAAGTTTTTCTTCTCCTACATCATTTATCTTTATGTATAATTGAATTTTTCCATATCTATCATGTATATCTGAAAATCCAGCTTTTCCATGAACCCTTTTTGACATAAGTCTTCCTGCTACTGTAACTGTTTTTCCTTCTAGATCTTCATAGTTTTCCTTTACTTCTTTTGAAGTATGAGTTCTTTCAACCTTATAAACATCGAATGGATCTTTGCCATTAGCTTGAAGTTCCTTTAACTTTTGAAATCTTTCCTTCATTAATTCATTTGCCTGTTCTTCAAAACTGTTCATCACATTATCTTCCTTTGACACTATAAATTCCCTCCAATACTATGCTCTATTAACTTCTAATATTTCATATTTACTAACACCATCTGGAACTGTTACTTCTATTATATCTCCAACTTTTTTACCTATTAATCCATTCCCTACTGGTGATTCATTAGATATTTTATTATTCATAGGGTCAGCTTCAGCAGAGCCTACGATTATATATTCAACCTCTTCATCAAATTCATAATCTTTAACCTTTACTATAGAACCTACACTTACTACATCTTTAGGAACTTCATTTTCATCAACTATACTAGCATTTTTTAGCATGTTTTCTAATTGTATTATTCTTCCTTCTGCAAAAGCTTGTTCATTTTTAGCTTCATCATATTCTGAATTTTCGCTTAAATCGCCAAATGAAAGGGCTACCTTTATTTTTTCTGTTATTTCTTTTCTTTTTACCGTTTTTAGATATTCTAATTCTTCTTCTAATTTCTTTACCCCTTCATAAGTCATAACATATTTTTTTGCTTCGCTCATGCTATTCTCCCCTTTATTTTGTTACTATTTATATATTATGATACATTCTTAACATTATAACATAAAAGAAACATTTAAGTAATTATAAAACAGGTACTTTATCCTGTCAACATTTCAGTATTCCTTACTTTTATCTAGTTATTTTTACTATATCTTCATTAAACATTATTTTATCTAATACAATACCATTATATCTTATTGCTTCTTCCACATTCTTTTTATCCATTTGACAAAGTATTGCACCTAATAACTCTGGATTAAAATTTAAATTAGTTTTCCATGGAACTTTATAGGTTATATTATTTATATTACAATTGCCTTTATTTTTATAAATTTTACTATTATTAATATACCATACTGGTATTTCTTTTATAATTTCTAAATCTTTACTTGTTATTATAAAATCTGCTTTACTGAAAGAAGTTTTTATATCTTTAGTTATAATAGGCGTTATTCCATAATTAGCTATTATATAATCATTTAGTTTTGCTAATTTATTTAAATCCTCAGAAACTAATATTATATACTTTGCTTCTTTAGAAATATAATTTATAATATTAAAAACATATTCTTCTTTTGCATCAAATACTACTATGCAACTATTTCTTATGGATTTGCCTTTTAACCTTAATATAGTTTTTATACTTTCACATACGGATAAAGCAAATAATTCCTTTTGAAAACTATTTAACAAATAATAATCTAAGAATCTAAAGGTATTTGGTGCTAATACAAAATCTTTATGTCTTGAATATTTTATACTTCGTTTTATATTTTTATGATAAGCTTTTTCATTAAAATTTGGAGATATTTTCACTTTGGATATTACTAAGTTTAGTTCCTCTATGAAATAATTTCCTCTAAAGTGTGTTAAGAACTCATCTTTTATTTTAAATATAAAATTATTTTTATTATAGTCTTTTATTATATTAGAGTTTATATCTATTATAGGTATCATTATTTCACCATAAAAATTGATTACAATATATTTTTATGTAAATATTTATTTAAAATTCCCTTAATGTTCCCCTATATTTAATTAATTCTTCTAACACTTTATGAGAATCTTTTTCCATATTTACTTTATCCTTTATATCAGTACAATTTTTAAGACCTTTTACATATACTGCTACGTGTTTTCTCATCTCTCTTACTGCCTTATGTTCTTCAAAATATTCTAATGCTCTTTTATAATGATTGATACATATGTCTATTCTTTCTTGTGAAGTAGGATAATATACATGTTCTCCCTTAATTTTTTCATTTATTTGTTTAAATATCCACGGATTACCTTGAGCACCCCTGCCTACCATTACACCATCACAGTTGGTTTTATTTATCATTTCTATAGCATCTTCTGCCGAAAATACATCTCCATTACCTATTACAGGTATGCTTACAGCATTCTTTACTTTTGATATTATTGTCCAATCTGCCTTTCCTTCATACATTTGCTCTCTTGTTCTACCATGAATAGTTATAGCATCAGCTCCAGATTGTTCCATTATTTTGGCAAACTCTACTGCATTAATATTATTTTTATCAAAACCTTTTCTAAATTTAACTGTAATAGGTTTTTTAGCTACTTTTTTCATAGCTTTTATTATTTGCGATGCTAATTTAGGGTCTTTCATAAGGGCTGAACCATCACCATTTTTAACTATTTTAGGGGCTGGACATCCCATATTTACATCCAATATGCATACATCATTATTGTCATTGAAAATTTCTACTGCATTTGCCATTATATCTGGCTCGTGGCCAAATAATTGTAAGGCTACCGGTTTTTCTTTATTTGATATTACGCATAATTCCGTTGTATTATTACTTCCATAATATAATGCTTTAGCACTTACCATTTCAGTGTAAACCAAACCACATCCTAATTCTTTACATATTTCTCTAAAAGCTATATCTGTAAAGCCTGCCATAGGTGCTAAAAATACATTATTATGAAATATAAGATTTCCTATATTCATATAATCACCTTATTTATTTTTTTCATATATTACTCTTAATCCTTCTAATGTTAAAATAGCATTTATTTCATCAATACTTTTTGCTTCTTCACTAATCAGTTTAGCAAATCCTCCTGTAGCAACTACAAAAGGTTCCTCTTCCCCTAAAGCCATCATTTCCTTTTTCATTTTTGACACTATATAATCTACTTGCCCAGCATAACCATAAATTATTCCAGCTTGTATACTAGCTACAGTATTTTTACATATAACCCCAGGAGTTTTTACAAGTTCTACCCTTGGTAATTTAGCTGCTTTATCAAATAAAGCATCTGAAGAAATTTTTATTCCTGGACATATAGTTCCTCCTAAATAATTAGCTTCTTTTGTTACAGAACAAAATGTAGTAGCTGTTCCAAAATCAATAATTATTAATGGTTTTTCATAAATTTCATGCGCTGCTACTGCATTAACAATTCTATCTGCTCCAACTTCCTTTGGATTATCATATTTTATGTTTATACCTGTTTTTACTCCAGGACCTACTATTATAGGTTTTATCTTAAAATATTTTGATATCATATGTTCTAAAGAATACATTATATTAGGAACTACAGAGGATATAATTACCCCTTCTATATCAGAAAAACTTAAATTATTATGTGAAAATAATTCTATTACTTGTATTCCATATTCATCTGCTGTTCTTTTATTATCTGTAGCCAATCTCCAGTTTGCTATTAATTCTTTATTTTTATATATACCTAAAACTATATTAGTATTTCCTACATCTAAAACTAAAATCATATAAAGCACCACCTTAATAAGCAAAATAGGGTCTTAAATACAATGAAAGAGCAGCCTTGCCGCTGCCCTTTATGCTTGATTTAATGTCAATTTAATAATTTTATTTTATCAGTTCCAATTATTTTGTCAAGTTAATACTTCTGTTATATTAATGTTAGAATAGTCCAACTATATTGCCATCTGATAATACATCCATATTGTTAGCTGCAGGTTTCTTAGGTAAACCTGGCATAGTCATAACATTTCCTGTTAACACAACTATAAATCCAGCCCCATTGGATATTCTAACTTCTTTAACATTAATTCTAAATCCACAAGGTCTCCCTAATAGTTTAGCATCATCTGATAAAGAATACTGAGTTTTTGCCATACATACAGGCTTTTTATCTAAATCTAATTTTTCTATTTCTGTTATTTGCTTTTCTGCCTCTTTAGAATAATCTACCCCTTCTGCTCCATATATTTCCTGGGCAATTGTTTCTATTTTTTCTTTTATATTAAGAGTTTCCTCATATATAGGATTAAATTTACTCTCTTTCTTTTCTATAGTATCTAAAACTTTATCAGCTAATTCTAAGCCACCATTTCCGCCTTTTTCCCATACCTCTGCTATGGATACTTCTGCACCTAGTTCTTTACAATATTTTTTTATGAACTCTATTTCCTCTTCTGTATCTGATATAAATTTATTTATAGCAACTACTGCTGGTACGCCAAACTTATTAACATTCTCTATATGTTTTCCTAGATTTTCTATTCCCATAGATAATGCTTCTATATTTTGTTCCTTTAGATTTTCCTTAGGAATTCCACCATTATATTTTAAAGCTCTTACTGTAGCTACTATAACTACACAATTTGGTTTTAAATTAGCTTTTCTACACTTAATATCAAAAAACTTTTCTGCTCCCAAATCCGCTCCAAAGCCTGCTTCTGTTATTACATAATCTCCTAATTTCAAGGCCATTTTTGTTCCTAATATGCTATTACATCCATGAGCTATATTAGCGAAAGGTCCACCATGTATAATAGCAGGAGTGTTTTCTAAAGTTTGAACTAAATTAGGTTTTATAGCATCTTTCATTAATAATGCCATAGCTCCTTGAACCTCTAAATCCTTACAGTATATAGGATTACCCTCCGTACTATAAGCTACTAATATTTCTCCCATTTTATTTTTAAGATCCATAAGATTTTCTGCTAAACATAATATAGCCATAATCTCTGAAGCTACGGTTATCATAAATCCATCTTCTCTTGGAAATCCATTTATTTTTCCACCTAAGGCTACAATTACATTTCTTAAAGCTCTATCGTTCATATCCATAACTCTTTTAAAAAGAATTCTTCTTTGGTCAATCTTCAAAATATTCCCTTGATGAATATGATTATCTATAGCAGCTGCTAGTAAATTATTGGCTGAAGTAATAGCATGCATATCCCCTGTAAAATGAAGGTTTATATCTTCCATAGGTACAACCTGAGAGTATCCACCTCCAGCTGCACCTCCTTTTATACCAAATACAGGTCCTAAAGAAGGTTCTCTTAATGCTATAACTGCTTTTTTATTTTTCTTCCATAAAGCTTGCCCTAATCCCACTGTAACTGTAGATTTTCCTTCTCCTGCTGGAGTAGGATTTATAGCTGTAACTAAGATTAGTTTACCATCTTTTTTATCTTTATTACGCTTTAAAACATCTAAAGAAATTTTACATTTATATTTTCCATATAAATCTATATCTTCTTCTGTTAACCCTATCTTTTCAGCTATATTTTTTATATTTTCCATTTTAGATTCTTGTGCTATTTCTATATCGGATTTAACCATTTATATATTCCCCCTTACTTATAATGTGTACCCTATTAATTATTCCTGTGTAATTGAATAATTATTTATTCACTGTTTAATAATTTTTTTAACTTTACTATATCACCCATTTCATAGAAATTATTTTTATTATTAATTATATCATCTTATATTTATTTTGATATATAAAAAAGAGCAGATGATAAAACATCTACCCTTTTATTCTAACTATTTTTGAATATTTCTTCAAATTCATTTGCCTCTAATTTTTCTTTTTTAAGCAATTCTTGGGCTACAGCATGTAATTTAGATATATTTTCATTTAAAAGTCTTTCTGCTTCATTATATCCAGTATCTATTAATTTTTTTATTTCTTGATCTATCTTATAGGCTACATCTTCGCTGAAGTTTCTTCCCTTTCCAAGATCTCTTCCTAAGAAAACTTCATCATGCCCTGATCCAAAAGCTATTGGGCCTAATGTATTACTCATACCATAATCCATGACCATTTTTCTAGCTATTGTTGTAGCTCTATCTATATCATTTTTAGCTCCTGTACTTATGTCTCCTATAATTAACTTTTCTGCTACTCTTCCGCCTAATAAACCTACAATTTCATCTTCTAATTTAGATTTGGACATATATGAGCTATCCTTTTCTGGTAAATGCATAGTATATCCACCTGCCATACCTCTTGGAACTATACTTATTTGATGAACTGGGTCTGCATGGGGAAGAAGTTTCATAACAACAGCATGACCGGCTTCATGGTAAGCAGTTAATTTTCTATCTTCTTCATCTATTACTCTGCTCTTCTTTTCTGGTCCAGCTATTACTCTTGTAACTGCTTCTTCTAGATCTTCCATATCTATTAATTCTTTTCTCTTTCTTACTGCTAAAAGTGCAGATTCATTCATTAAATTTTCTAAGTCTGCCCCTGTAAATCCTGGTGTCCTTTTGGCCAGTATTTCTAACTTTATTTCTTCTGCTAAATGTTTATTTTTTGAGTGAACCTTTAATATAGCCTCTCTACCTTTTACATCTGGTGCTCCAACAACTATTTGTCTATCAAATCTTCCTGGTCTTAATAAGGCTGGATCTAATATATCTGGTCTATTTGTTGCTGCAATCATTATTATACCTTCATTAGCACCAAAACCATCCATTTCAACTAATAATTGATTCAAAGTTTGTTCTCTTTCATCATGACCACCGCCTAAACCAGCGCCTCTTTGTCTTCCTACAGCATCAATTTCATCTATAAAAACTATGCAAGGTGAATTCTTCTTAGCTTGCTCAAATAAGTCTCTAACTCTAGATGCTCCAACACCTACAAACATTTCAACAAAGTCTGAACCTGATATACTAAAAAAAGGTACTCCTGCTTCTCCTGCAATAGCCTTAGCTAAAAGAGTTTTACCTGTTCCTGGAGGTCCTACTAATAATACTCCTTTAGGTATTCTAGCTCCCATATCTATATATCTTTTAGGAGACTTAAGAAAATCTACTATTTCTGCTAACTCTTCCTTTTCCTCATCAGCTCCTGCAACATCATCAAAAGTTACTTTTTTCTTATCTGGTGTGGCCATTTTGGCTTTACTCTTTCCAAAGTTCATAACATTTCTATTTCCGCCACCACCCTGTGCTTGTTGCATAAACATAAACCAAAATCCTAAAAGCATTAAAACTATTAGTATCATAGGTAAATATTGTACCCATATAGGTACTGATGCTGGTTTAACATAAACTTCTTTCACTTCTCCATTTTTAGGATGCTCATTTATAAATTGAAACAATCTTTCTGAAGGAACTACTGTTTCATATTGTGTGCCATTTTTTAATGTTCCAACTACTGTCATTTTATCATCTTTAACTTGAAAACTTTTAATGTCGTTTTGTATCCAACTTTTTTGGAATTCACTAAAATTAATAGCTGTAGAGTTAGTTCCAGTTCTAACAAGCATTAAAGATGAGAATATAACTAATATAAGAACAACAATCCAGGCCGTTGCACTTGAAAATTTTTTCATATTTGGCCACCCTCACTTTCTAGTTTTATACTGTAAAATTGTATCATAACAAAAATTTGTTTACAATAAATTGAATATTAATTATTTATAAACTTCCTCTTTTAATATTCCAATATAAGGTAGATTTCTATATTTTTCTGCAAAATCTAATCCATATCCTACAAGAAAATAATCAGGAACATTAAAACCTAAATAATGAACATCAATTTCTGCTTTTCTTCTTTCTTCCTTATTAAGCAAACAAGCTATGTTTATACTAGCAGGTTTTCTAGCACGTAAATTTTCTAATAAATATTTTAATGTTATACCAGAGTCTATTATATCTTCTACTATAAGAATATCTTTACCTTCTATTTCAAAATCTAAATCCTTTAATATTCTAACTACTCCTGAGGATGTAGTGGAGTTTCCATAGCTAGACACTGCCATAAAATCCATAGTACAAGGTATAGTTATTCTTTTTAGTAAATCTGCCATAAAAGGTACAGACCCCTTTAATATACCTATTAGCATTAAATCTTTACCATCATAATCCTTACTAATTTGCTCTCCTAATTCATTTATTTTGTTTTGTATTTTTTCTTCAGATATAAGTATTTTTTCTATATCCCTACTTATTAGATCCATTTGGTTCCCCTCTTTCAACAGTTATTTCTAATACATTTTTTGTATTCTTATCTACTTTAAAATTATTACTTGTTCTGTAGGCTATAATCCAAGCTATTTCATCCCCAAAACATAGAAGTTCTAGCCTATCTCTTTCTTCCCTTGGAATTTTTAGGTCTATAAAGAAATCTTTTAATTTCTTGCTACCTTTCATTCCTAATGGAGTAAATTTATCTCCATGTTTTCTATTTCTTAAATAAATTTTTTCATTACTTATTTTATCATAATCAAAATATTGTACATATTTATTATCATTTATATTGTGATTATGATCTTTTATAGAATATATTTTTAAATTAATATTTAAATCTTCTATTTTATTACGTCCTATTTTAAGTTCACAATGAATATCATTTATATCATTGCATTCTTTATATAAATGTATATCTCCATAAATGTTTTCGGCTCTTATATTGTTAGGTAAGTTTATAAATTTACCCGTTGTATTTAAACTTAATTCTAAGATATCATATATATTCTTCATTTCAAGATTATATAAGTTTTTATTTATATAAAGTATAGCCTCTCTTAATATTCGAGTTGAAATACTTTCATGCTCTAAAAAAGCTCTCTTATCTATTATTACCCTTTGTGTTTTTTTAGTACAGTATATTTGAAATTTATCTTTCGATACTTCCTCTAAATAGCTATTGTCTTTAGAAACTATATTAGAAAATCTACATAAAGTATTTACTATATCTTCATTAAAATTATCTTTTATATAAGGTATTAATTCTAATCTAATTTTATTTCTTGTATATATACTTTGTAAATTAGTTTTATCTATCCTAGGATTTAGTTTATATTTTTCACAATAATATTCTATGTTTTCTCTTAATACACTTATTAAAGGCCTTATATATACACCATCTCTTATCGGATTTATACCTATTAATCCCTGTAATCCTGTTCCCCTCATTATTCTCATAAGCACAGTTTCTGCTTGGTCATTTGCATTATGAGCTGTTGCTATTTTTTGAGCTCCCAGCTCTTTTCTTAAATAATTAAAAAAATCATACCTTGCTTCTCTTCCTGCGCTTTCACTAGATATTCCCTTTTCTTTAGCCATTTTGTTCATATCTATTGTTTTAGAAAAAAAGCCTAAATTATTCATATAACAAAAATTCTCTACATATTTTTCATCAGCATCTGATTCTGCTCCCCTAACACCATGATTTATATGAGCCACATATATATCCTTTATTCTTAGTTCATCTTTTAATAAACATAACATATGTAAAAGACACATAGAATCTGGTCCACCAGATACACCTACTATTATTTTGTCATTGTCTTCAATCATATTATATTTCTTTATAGTATTTATAACCACATCTTTCATAAAAACACACCTTATACCTTTATATTAAAACATTATACCATAAAAATACTCTAATCATTATACTTTTAGCGGGGTTTTATATAAAAAAAAGAGAATATTTAAACAAATTAAGTATTTACTACCTAACTTTATATTCTCTTTCTATATTTTAATATAAACTATACACTTTTTGTACTATTGCGGTCATATCATCCTTTACCTTACCTTTACTTAATTTTTTAGCATTTTCTATTAACTCTTCACTTATTTCTTTAGGATTATTTAATGTGGTGTTTTTTAAAAATTCTACTACCCATTCTACCTTACCTGCAGAGCTACTTTCATAATCTAGAACCCCATCACTTACCATTACTATTATATCTCCATTTTTTAAATCCCTTGTTTCAATATCAATATCTACTTTGTCCAAAACCCCTATTGGCAATGTTTTAGACTTAATAGTATATACATCTGTTCCTCGTTTTATAAAACTAGCTACTGCCCCTACTTTCATAAAATCTACTTTTCCTTCATATAAATCTATATTTGATAAATCTACTGTTGAAAACTTTTCATCCTGAGAAAATTTTATGCTCATTATAGAATTTATTGTATTTATAGCTATAAGTTTACTAAATCCTGATTGAGCAAACCTTTCAATAAGTTCAACTACTGCACTGCTTTCTTGAACTGCTTGAGGTCCGGATCCCATGCCATCACTTATTATAGTCATATAACTACCACTTTTTAATTTTCCAAAAGAATAACTATCCCCATTACATTGTTCCCCATCTTTTGCTGTCTTATTAACATAAGAAGCTACATGATATTTAGGTGTTTCCTCAAAAATTATATTACAGTCATTATTTTTTAAATCTAAGTTACAGCTTTCATTAGCCACGCACATTAATTTACCTGTAACCTTATTTATTAGGGGCAATATTTCTTTTACACATTTCTGCTTTCCTGTACAAGCATCTATTTTTAAATTTATTATAAGTCTCCCATTTTCATTATTATAACAAAATATATCTTTATATTTTATATTATTCTTATTCAACATTCTTCTAATATCTTTTTCTGTTAAATTACTAAATCTAATACTTTGTCCAAATTCTTTTGTAATCTCCTCAACAGAATAAGCCATTGTATTTATTTGATTCGCTAACACTTCCCTACATTCACTAAGTCTTTTTTTCCACATTTCGTTTATTATATAATTATTTACTATATCTTCTGTATTATTAATAAGTTGAGTTCTCTTTACACATTTTCTTTCTATTTCATAAGGAAGTTCTTTCCTATTCTCTTGATAATTTTGTATTAACTCCCCTAGGGCATTATAAGTATAATATCCTTCTCTCTTCCAGCATATATGATTCATGTTACAGTTGCTACAAACTCTATCTGCTAAATTTTCTATTAATGCACCACTTTTATTTTTCATAGCTAATTTTTCATTATCTACTAATTTTTCCAACACATTTCCCATATTATATAATACATCGGAAAAATTGCCCAATTTATCCGTAAGAATACCTTTGATCTTGTCCATATAGTTTTCTTGCAAATTTTCTTGTTTCTTTTGATAATCTAATTCATACTCCATTTTCATATATAATTTATTAGGTATTATATAAAATAGAGTTAAAGATATTAACACTTCTATTATCTTAAAATCATAGTTAATATTAGAATAAAATTTTAATATTAAAAAACTAACCAAATAAGATATGCCAGTCATCAACTTACCTGTTTCTTTGAAAACTCCAGATATAAGCCCACATAATCCATATATAGAAATATAAATCATCATGTTGTTAGAACTTAATCCTACTATAGCCCCCATAGCCACACCAATAGCTGAAGCACTAGTACTTCCCTTTACATATCCTATAATTAATATCATAGTAATAGATATTAAATTCATTAAATTTATTCCTGCTATATTAGCTCCCCAAGTTCCTGAAACCACAAGAGATAATGTAATAGCCATACTTACTATTTCTTCATTGGAATATAAATGACTAGTATTTATATTCTTAAAACATAAAATTGAATAATTAATAATATAGTATATTGGGAAAATACAACCTATTTCAAAAGTAGCTCCCAACATAGCCATAGTTGTTGAAATTTTAGTAACAAAAATTTTATATGCGAATATCTCTAAGTATATGATCATATATATAATTATGGTATTTTTTTTATCCTCTACATTTTTAAATATATAAGATGAAAGTGTTATGGTTGCTACTTCTAATATATTTAAAGATATATACCCTATATTATTTTTTAAAGATATATATCCTATAACAGAACCAACAGCTGATATAAATAAATATTTGTTATATTCTTTTTGTCTAGATATAGATAATAAAAAAGCTATCCCAAAAGGAGCCATGTTATTAATAAAAATTACTCTACTTACTAAAAAAGAGCTCATAAAGAAAATTATCATATTTACAATAGACTTGAAATTAATAGATTTTTTATACTTTTGCTTTTCTATTTTTTTTAATCTTTGGTATGGTAAAAGTTCTGCGCCATATTGCATAATAATTAATCACCCCCATTAAGTTACTTCTCAATTATATCAAGGGCGTCTGGAAATAATTGTCATAAGCTGAAGTCGCATCTAATTTTTTTTAGGACATTTCTTTCTAATATTTTTTATAATTATTTTTTTTAGACATTTATAGGAAAAATAATACAGTAAACAAAATAATTTAATATTTAATAAGAAATATAAATAGAAAAAATTCATATTTTTATGCTTATAGTATTAATATGTATTTAATAAAAAGTTTAGTGTATTTTTTATAGGAAATATAACACATTATAAAAAAAGAGAGATTCTATCTAAATAGAATCTCTCTTTTTATGTGGTAGCGGAAATAGGACTTGAACCTACGACACTTCGGGTATGAACCGAATGCTCTAGCCAGCTGAGCTATTCCGCCAAAAAATAATTGGTTGCGGAGGCAGGACTCGAACCTACGACCTTCGGGTTATGAGCCCGACGAGCTGCCAACTGCTCCACTCCGCGACATTAGTACTAAATACAAAAATCAAAGCTAATTTATTTTGCCAAAAAATAATTGGTTGCGGGGACAGGACTTGAACCTGCGACCTTCGGGTTATGAGCCCGACGAGCTACCAACTGCTCCACCCCGCGATATTTGGTGCTGAAGACCGGAATCGAACCGGTACGGGCTGTTAGGCCCGCAGGATTTTAAGTCCTGTGCGTCTGCCAGTTCCGCCACTCCAGCACATTGTGTGTTATATAATATTTTAAGTAAATGGTAGCGGAAATAGGACTTGAACCTACGACACTTCGGGTATGAACCGAATGCTCTAGCCAGCTGAGCTATTCCGCCACAATGGTTGCGGGGGCAGGACTTGAACCTACGACCTTCGGGTTATGAGCCCGACGAGCTACCAACTGCTCCACCCCGCGATATTGGTGCTGAAGACCGGAATCGAACCGGTACGGGCTGTTAGGCCCGCAGGATTTTAAGTCCTGTGCGTCTGCCAGTTCCGCCACTCCAGCACGTTATTTTATTTTGTGTTTTTGTCTCATTGCTGACGACATAAATAATTATATCCCACAAACTATACTATGTCAACACTTTATTTTATTTTTTTTAAAATAAATAAAAAGGCCCTTAAGGCCTTTTGTTTTAATAGCTTTTCTTACTTCCTCTACCTCTAGAATCTTGATGCTTTTTTAAATCTTGGAATCTTTCTTCACTGTCTTTTAAGAATTTAGATAATCTATCTTCAAAATTTACTTCATTCTTTTTAGACTTTTCTCTTGACCAATCAATTTCCGCTGGCTTACAAGATTTTTTCTGTTGCATAGCTTGCTTAATAGATAAACTTATTTTTCCTTTATCATCTATTGAAATAACTTTAACCTTTACTTTATCCTGTTCTTTTAAATATTCTCTAATGTCTTTTACATAACTATCTGATACTTCAGATATGTGTACTAAACCTGTTTTACCTTCAATTTCAACAAAGGCTCCAAAATTTGTAATGTTAACTACTGTACCTTCAAGTATACTACCTGCATTCAAAGTCATATTAATAAGACTCCTCCTTAATAAATAATGTATATATAATTTAAATTTAAAAACAATTTTATTGTGTGTTGTTTATTACAGGAGTCTCCCCTTTCTTTATAAGTCTTAATCTTTCTCTAGCTAACTTTTCTATGTAATCTTTTGATTTAGATAATTTGACTTCATCCTGTAATTTTTGATTTTTTTCTTTAACTTCTTTTAACTCAATTTTCTTTTCACTTATTTGGTCCTTGATTTTATGCATAGTTATTTGCTGATTTATAAAAATAACTGCAATATAAACTATAGCTAAGAAAAGTATTAACTTCTTTACATTAATTTTTTTCATAATATAACTTCCCTTTATAAAATATAAACCTTATAGTTATATTTTATTATATTTAAAATTTTCTTCAAGTTATTTTTGAAAATTATATTAAAAATTAATGCATTTTATTAGATTTTATTTTATATATGAGTATTTTAAAGGGATACACTATTATATTAATTGCTATCCTAAAAAATTTATTTATATTTTCAACCATACAAATAAATATAGGATTTAAATATTTGCTTATAAAAAATATATATATGTATAAACCTATAGCAATCCATAGGTATACATATATCCCTATAAAGGCACAATTATTATATAACAAAAATATGAATATTGCTATAGCAGCTAAACACCAAAATAATATATCTTCAATAATTTTTATAATAGGGCTTAAATTTTTATCCATCCTTATACTTCTATAAATGTCAAAAAAAACACCCGTTATTAAACCAGATAAAAAACTAAAAATTAATAATCCCAATTGTTTACTTATAGATATAACCATACTATACAAATCTCCTACTTAAATAGTTTTGAAAATATATTGCTCCTGTTAGCTTTAGATTGATCATTAAGATAAGCACAAGAATTTATAGTACCTACTATTACAACATCTCCATTTTGTACATCTAATTTATTCATTTTTAAATTTGATCCTTTTATATCCAAATCTCCTAGGGTTGTCTTTAACATAATTTCTTCTTCATTAAAGCTTATAACTTCATTAATGCCGCTTAAAATTAACTTTTTTCTGCTCTCTAAATTTAAATTACTTATTTTATCATCATTCTTAAACTCTTTCTTTTCCATAAATATCCCCCTCTACTTATAAATAATATATGCTCATTCATTATTGTATATTACAATAAAATAAAAGGTTCTAAAAAATCATATTTTGAAAACTTTTAGAACCTTTTATTTTGAAACTTATATAATTTTATACATATTTTCAGCATCTTCTTTTTTTACATGCTCTAAAACAGATATTATTTCATACTTCATAGTTTTATTAGCATATTGTATTTCTAAGAGATCTCCCTCTTTAACTTCAGTACCAGGTTTAGCTATCTTAGAATTAACAAGAACCCTTTCGTTTTCACAAGCCTCTTTAGCTACAGTTCTTCTTTTTATTATTCTTGAAACTTTAAGAAATTTATCTAAACGCAAATCCTTTCCCCCTTAACTTTATATAAATAAACAAAAAACCCAGATTAAAACCTAGGTTTTTTATATTTATTATTTATTTTTTGTTTACTTTTTCTTTTAGTTCTTTTCCTGCTTTGAAAACAGGTGCTATTGATGCAGGTATAGTTATTTCTTCTTTAGTTCTTGGATTTCTACCTACTCTTTCAGCTCTTTCCCTAGTTTCAAAAGTACCAAAGCCAACTAATTGAACTTTTTCGCCACCTTCTAATGCTTCTTCAACACTTTCTATAAATGATTTTAAAGCTGCTTCTGCGTCCTTTTTAGTTAATTTTGATTTTTCTGCCATGCTTGTAATTAATTCTGATTTATTCACTTTTGTTACCTCCTTAAAATTAAGTAGTTTACTACTTAAAGTTTTATACATTATTCGCATATTAGCTTATTCTTCACTTATTATAAAAATCCTTCTTTAAATATGGTTTTTATTTAAATAAGTGAGTTTATTTATTTTTCGCTTCCTTCCATAATTCATCCATTTCTTCTAAAGACATATTATCTAAATTTCTGCCCATAGAGATTGCTTCATCTTCTATGTATTGAAAGCGATTTATAAATTTATCTATACTATAATTTAAAGCATTTTCAGGGTCAATGTCAAGAAATCTTGCTACATTTACCACTGAAAATAATAAATCACCTATTTCTTCTAATATTTTTACCTTATTTTTGCTTTTATATACATCTTCTATCTCTTTATATTCCTCTGTAATTTTTTTCATGGCATCTTCTATATTATCCCAATCAAATCCCACTTTTGCTGCTTTCTTTTGAACCTTATCTGCTCTCATTAAAGCTGGTAGTGTTTTAGCAATGTGTCTTATGCTATCTGTGTAAGTTTTATTTCCCTGTTCCATACTTTTTATCTTATCCCAATTTTCCAAAACTTCATTTGAATTATTTATCTCTAAGTCACTAAAAACATGAGGATGTCTATTAATCATTTTATCACATATAGACTGTATTACATCTTTTATTTCAAAAAAGCCATCTTCTTTTCCAATTTGAGAATGAAAAACTACTTGTAGGAGCACATCTCCTAATTCTTCGATTAACATATCCACATCTTTATTATCTATAGCCTCTATAACTTCATAACTTTCTTCTATTAAGTATTTTTTTAATGAAGTATGAGTTTGTTCCTTATCCCAAGGACATCCATCCTCTCCTCTTAGCTTATCCATTATATCTAATAAATCCATAAAATCATAGTTATTATTTGAAACCTTTGGTATATATACTGATGTTAAATGATCTATGTTATGTTGTCTATCTAATTCATATAAAGGTATCTTTCTTATCTCCTCAAGTCCCTCTATTCCCGCTGCTCTTACAAAAAATATTTCTGTATCATCTTTATAATAGTTCATAAGATTTAATTTAACCTCTGAAGCTATAAATTTATCATATACTTGTGTAATTATAGTACCTATTCTCTTATCCATTACTTGATTTTTTATATCAAAAGCGTCTATTATTTTTAATCCTTCCACTGGATCTAAAAGTAAACTTTCCATTAAGGCGTCTACAAAACTTACTGCTGGTAATATTTTAAATTTTATATTGTTTTGCCTGCAAAGCTTTATAAGTATATCCACAGACTTTTCTGCAACTAATGGATGCCCCGGTACTGCATATATTATATCTGAATAATTTTTACTAGCTTCTATTAGTGATTTTGCTATAGAGTTATATACATCATCAAAACTTTCTCCTACTTCATATTCTCCATCAAAAGTTTCGTAAGTTATTCCTAATTTATTTATATATTCTACTGTAGGATGTTTTTCTGTCCTTAAAAAAACTTTATCAACAGTTTTTAAACTATCTATAGTTCCTAAAGTAATTGATTCTTTGGATCCTGGACCTAATCCTATAATGTTTATCATGTAATAATTCACCCTTATCTTTTTATGATTTTTCTCTTTATATAAGTATAATCAAGTATACCAATTAATCCTATTATAATAAAATAGATTATCATTCCTAAAAATACAGCTATTAAACAAGCTATTTTACTACTTATGGTATAATTATAGGCATAGAAGTAAATAAATACAACTGCAATTATCATTATTGTAGATGCAATAAGAGGTTTTATCATAATTTCATAATAATTGATACTTATATTTAAGCTCTTTTTTAGAGCCATCATATTTAATACAGCTGATATTACATAACCAGCTATTGTACCTATAACTGCACCATATATATTTATATTGCTCATAGGAACTAAAATCAATGTAATTACTATTTTAAATATACATCCTATACATAAGTTAACTATAGGTCTTATATACCTTCCTACGCCCTGTAATATAGCTGTACTAGTTTGACACAAAACTATAAATGGTATACTTAGTGCTAAATACTTTAATATTTCATATCCTGCTTCTTGCCCAGGAAATATTAAGTTTAATATAGGTTTAGCCATAAAGTTAAGTCCTAAACAGGAAGGTATGGCTATAACCATAGAAATTTTAATAGCTAATTCTACTTTTTTTAAAACTTCCATTTTTCTATTTAATATATAATCTTCTGCAATTATAGGTACCAACGCTGCACACAAAGATACAGATAATGTTAAAGGCACGTTAACTAAAGTAAATGCTTTCCCTGTTAATTGGCCATATAATATAGTCGATTGTTTGTATGTAAATCCCGCTTCTAATAGTTTCTGTGGCACTAATGCAGAATCTATTAAACTCATGATAGTCCCTACTGCAGATCCTATAGATATAGGAATTGCCATATAAAGTATAGTATTCATTATTTTAAAATTTCTTTTTACCTTTTTTACCCTAAATTCTTTTTTCACACTTAAGTATCTAAAAAAAAGATAAATTCCGCCTAAAAAACCTCCTGCAGCTGCACCTATAGCTGCTCCTCCCGCTGAATATTCTATCCCCATTGGTAATAGTATATAGGCAAGTCCAACTCCAAATATTACTCTCCCTAACTGCTCTATAACTTGTGATATAGCAGTATAATTCATATTTTGCATTCCTTGAAAAAATCCTCTAAACACACTCATTATAGAAATAAAAAAAGGTGCTAAGGATATTCCTATCAAAGAGTAATAGGATCTTGTATCCCATTTTAAAAATCTTATTATATCTTTTGAAAATAATAAAAGTATAATTGTAAATCCCATCCCCATTATAAGCATAAATATCATAGCCTCTTTTAAAACTGATATTATCCCACCTTCATCTCTTACTGCATTTCTTTCTGATACTAACTTAGAAACTGCTACAGGTATTCCAGATGCAGCTGCTATAAAAAACATATATAGTGGATAGGACATTTGATAGTATCCAATACCTTCATCTCCTATGAGCATTTGTAAGGGCCATCTAAAAAATAATCCTAAAAATTTAGCAATTATTCCTGCACTTCCTAATATAAAAGTTCCCTTTATTAAAGATTGTTTTTTCATAATAATACCTCCGTAATACTACTATCCTATTAGTATTTTAAAAACTGAGTTATTATTACTTTTATTTTTATAATTTTATAGTTTATTAATAAAACCTGTGCCTAAGCACAGGTTCATATTAAGTATATTAAATTATTCTTCCATTTGTTTTCCTAAAAATGATGAAGCAGTTTCTGCAAGTTTCATCTCTAATTCATTAAATTTCTTTCCACCTTCTTTTGATACTATTATTACAGCTCCAACAGTATCTCCTTCAGCTATTATAGGTGATATAACTTGTGCTGAATACTTTTCATCTATATCTTCATCATCATATATAGAAACTGCTTTATTATCATCACCAAAATAAACAGTTTTTCTTTCTTCTATTATTTTTTCTAGATCATAACTTATTTTTTTCTCTAAATATTCTTTTTTAGGGGCTCCACTAATTGATATTATAGTATCTTTATCACAAATCATAACTATATTACCTATGGTTTGCTGAAGGGAATCAGTATACCCTTTTGAAAATTCGCTTAAATCACCTATTGGTGAATATTTTTTTAATATTACTCCACCTTCCCTATCAGTAAATATTTCAAGAGGATCCCCTTCTCTTATTCTCAAAGTTCTTCTTATTTCTTTCGGTATAACAACTCTGCCCAAATCGTCTATTCGTCTAACAATTCCTGTTGCCTTCATTATTTTATTCCTCCTCTAACTAAAAATTAAATATATTAGTATTATTATGTAGTAATATTATCTTTCTATTTATGAAATTTTATGCATAATTGTTATTTACATTTTATATTTTTTCATTTAACTGTAAAATAAACTAGCTTTTTAGAATTTTATTCCAAATAAAAATCATGTGTAATTTATACACATGATTTTTATTTATTATAATAGATTTTTTTCGTAAGTTTTTATCTTAGAAGCTTTTTTCCATTCTTCTATTTTTTTAGTATAAGCTTCCTTTTGCTTTTCCATTTTTAATTCTTTTTTAATATCTTCTTTTACAGCATCATATTTTTTAACTGGATATTCTTTTTTACTATTAATTTTTATAATATGATATCCAAATTGAGTATGAACTGCATTAGAAACCGCGCCTTGTTTAAGTGCTATGGCTGCTTTCATAAATGTAGGATCAAAATTAGCATCATTATAATTTATATCTCCTAATAATCCACCCTTATCTTTAGAACCTGGATCCTGTGATACTTCCTTTGCTACCTTTGCAAAATCTTCTTTTGAATCTAATCTCTTTTTAACTTTTTTAGCTTCATCTTCTGTTTTAACTAATATATGTGATACATTCATGGTATTTGGCTTTTCTGTGAACATACTTTGATTTTCATTATAATACTTCTTGGCATCTTTATCTTCAACTTTTACATCCTTTGTAGCTTCATTTATAACTTTTTCTATTATTATTTGGCTTTTTAAGTATTCTTTTAAAGTTTCTTTAGTAAATCCTGTAGATTTTAAAGTTTCTTCAAATTTCTTTTCATCATTATTATATACTGCCTTTATTTCATTAAATTTTTTATCTACTTCTTTGTTTAATTCCTCATCCTTTGGAATAACTTTTAATTCTTTACCTTTTTGTAATAAAACTTTTTCTGTTATAAGCTCATCCAAGATTTGTGACTTTTGTTCCTTTAGAACCTCTTTTCCTTGTTCACTTTTTTCAAATTCTTCACCATACTGCATTTTCATTTGATTAACTACTTGTTTAAGTCTAGGATTTTCCTCTAAATCTTTTCTCTGAATCTTTTCTCCATTTACTTTAGCTATAGTACTTTTAGCTTTTGCTTCTGGTGTTTTTTCTACCATATCACAAGCTGTGAATGTTAAAATAAATATTCCTAAACACAATACGCTTAATAATTTTTTTGCATTTTTCACCCTATATTCCTCCACTCTTAACATTTTATTTTGCACAATTAAAGTAATTTTACCACATAAATAACAATACTACAAAATCTTCATTTATTCATTGTTCTCCACTATATATTCTAAAAAATCTTTTATAACTGAAAGGACCTGTTCTTTCTTTATATTCTTTATACTATAACCTATAGCAGGCTTTTCACTTAATTTAAATGCTACTTGCTTTGAATACTTATCCATTATAATCTTCACAATTTTTTCTTTTAAGCTACTCTTGTCTTCAAATTGAAAAACAACTTCATTTGAAATTTCTTTTATTTCTTCTACATCAAGTTTTTTACCTAAGCTTCTTATATAAGATATATTCATTAAATTATAAACAGATATTGGAATATCTGAAAATCTATCCTCTAATTCCTCTTCTATATCCATAAACTCTTCTTTAGAATCTATAGATGCAATCTTTTTATACACTTCTATCTTTTGTGTTTCATCTTTTATATAAGTATTTGGGATATAAGCATCTATTTTTAACTCTACTGAAGTTTCTACTGGCTCTTTATCTATATCACCTCTAACTAACTTTATAGTATCCTCAAGCATTCTGCAATAAAGATCATAGCCTATAGAAGCCATATGTCCATGTTGAGCAGAGCCCATCATATTACCTGCTCCTCTTATTTCTAAATCCTTTAAGGCTATCTTAAAGCCTGAACCTAATTCTGTGAAATCCTTTATGGCTTTTAATCGTTTTTCTGCTACTTCTGTAAGTATCTTATCTCTTTTATAAGTTAAGTAGCAATATGCCATTCTATTTGTTCTACCTACTCTTCCTCTTAATTGATATAGCTGAGATAGTCCCATTTTATCTGCATCATATATAATCATAGTGTTAACATTTTTTATATCCATGCCTGTTTCTATTATTGTTGTAGCTACTAATATATCAAATTTATTTTCTGTGAAGTCTAATACTACGTTCTCTAACTCTTTTTCTTTCATTTGTCCATGGGCTATCTGAACTCTTCCTTCTGGTACTAGTTTTGATATATATGACGCCATCTCATGGATACTCTCAACTCTATTATATACAAAATAAATTTGTCCACCTCTACTAATTTCCCTTAATATGGAATCTCTTATCAATTGATCATTATACTCTACTACATAAGTTTGAACAGGATATCTTTCCTCTGGAGGAGTTTCTATAACACTTATATCTCTAACACCTACTAATGACATATGTAAAGTCCTAGGTATAGGGGTAGCACTTAGAGTCAAGACATCCACATTTTTCTTTAAATTCTTCATTTTTTCTTTATGCTTTACTCCAAATCTTTGTTCCTCATCTATTATTAATAATCCTAAATCCTTAAATTTTATATCCTTTTGAAGAATTCTATGAGTTCCTATTAATATATCTACATTTCCTTCTTTAATGGACTTTATAGTAGCCTTTTGCTCGGATAAAGTTCTAAATCTACTTATAACATCAACTGTTACAGGGAAATCCGAAAATCTTTGTTTGAAATTATTATAATGTTGTTGAGCTAATATGGTAGTAGGAACTAAAAATGCTACCTGTTTCCCATCCATAACTGCCTTAAAGGCCGCCCTTATAGCAACTTCAGTTTTACCATAACCTACGTCTCCGCATAAGAGTCTATCCATAGGTTTTGGTGATTCCATATCCCTTTTTATATCCTCTATAGCCAACACTTGATCCGGTGTTTCTTCATAAGGAAATTCTTCTTCAAATTGCTTTTGCCATACTGTATCATCAGAATATTTATAACCTTTTAGGGTAGCTCTTATAGCATATAATTTTACTAAATCCTCTGCAATTTCTTCTATGGACTTTTTAACCTTATTTTTAGTTTTAGTCCATTCTGAACTTCCTAGCTTATTTACTTTAGGTTTTTTACCCTCACTGCCTATATATCTTTGCACCATATCCAACTGTTCTACTGGTACATAAAGCTTATCATCTGAATGATATATTAACTCTAAATAATCCTTTTTGTTCCCTTGTAATTCTAATTGCTTTATACCTTTAAATACCCCAATACCATGGTTAGCATGAACTACAAAATCTCCCGGTTTAAGCTCAGTAAAACTTTTAATTTTCCCTGTTCCTTTTTTATTCTGTTTCTTTTTCCCCTTCTTTTTAAATTGTCCGAATATATCCTTGTCAGATATAACACTTAATTTTATATCATAATACTGAAATCCGTTTGTTTGATTTCCAAAAGTTATAACCACTTCTCCGGGTTTAATTTCTCTTACTATATCCTTATATGAACTCTCTACTCCCATGTCTCTAAGATGATTTACTAATCTTTCTCCTCTACTCCTAGTTCCCGATAAAATTAGTATTTTATATTTCTCTTTTTTCTTTTCTTTTATATCCTCTATCAAAAATTCAATTTTACCATTATAACCTTGTAGAGTTGTTTGATTAAATGTTACAACAGACTTAGGCTTTAATTTATCTATAGTTTTTTTTATGTTTTCTATAGTAATTATTTTTTTGTATTCTAACTGTTCGATTATTCTTTCCTTATCATAAACAATTTCAGCCTGTTTAGGTAATATATATCCTTTTTCTAAAAATTTATCATAATCTTCATTAAACTCTAAATAAGTACTATCTAACTTACCTAAGCATCGTTTAACATCATCTATAACAATAAAAGAATCTTCTATATAATCTAATAAGCTGTTAGTTTTTGTGTAGAAATAAGGAAGAAAAGTATCTATATTTTCAAAAGACCAGCTTTCATTTAACTGCTCTAAATTACTGTTTATTATACTTTGTATCTTCTCTTTGTCCTCCTTTTTACTTAAATTACCAACCAATTTATCTAAATCAGCTTTTATATTTTTTAGTCCTAAGTTTATATTTTCTTCTTCAAGTATAATTTCTTTAGCTGGGAATATACTTATACTATTAACTTTTTCAATACTTCTTTGAGAGTTTACATTAAAGTTTCTTATAGAATCTACCTCATCACCAAAAAATTCCAATCTATAGGGTTCTGATGAAATAGGAGGATATATATCTATTATCCCTCCTCTTACAGAGAACTCTCCTTTATTCTCTACTATATCTACTCTTTCATATCCGCTTTTTACTAATTTTTCTTCCAATGACTTGGTTTCTATAATATCTCCAACAGACATTTTGAATGTATACTTTATATATAACTCTTTAGGTATATATGTAGCACCTAAAGATTCTATACACGTAACTATTATTTTCTTTTTAGTACTTAGAACCTCATTTATAACTTTAAGTCTTTCCCATCTTAAATCTCCTGATATGGCATAAATATTATAAAATACAACTTCTTTAGTAGGTAAATAATATACCTCCGTTGTATATAAACTTAAATCTTCATATATTCTCCTAGCTTCCACATCACTATGAGTAAAAATTACTAAAGATTTATCTACATTAGCAAATATACTACTAATAAAATAATTTTTGCCAGAATCCGCTAATCCATATGTGCCTATAGGAAATTTATTTAAATTTATATTGTTTAATAAATTTTTAAAATCTTCATTTGAACTCAAAGGTGATACTAAACCTTCTAGCCTCATATTAACAACCACCCTATAATTATTGTTTTATACTTCTATTTTTACTCCATTGTACTTATTCATAGCCTCTGTCACTCCATCTTCTACTATACTTATACATGCTTTGACTGACATAGCTAGTGTTTTTTCTATAATTTCTCTTTGTTCTTTTGAAAATTTTCCCAAAACATAGTTTACTACATTTCCATCAGGCTGTCCAATGCCTACTCTAACCCTTGGAAAAATATCTGAATTTAAATGTTGTATAATATTTTTTATACCATTATGTCCACCTGCACTTCCCTTGCCTCTAATTCTTAATTTTCCTATATCTATACTCATATCATCATATATTACTATTATATTTTCTTTATTTATTTTATAAAAATTAGCTGCTTCTATAACGCTTTCTCCACTTAAATTCATATATGTACTAGGTTTTAATAATATTACCTTTTCATTGCCTATTCTTCCTTCCCCATAACTCCCTTTAAATTTTTGCCTATTTATTTCAATATTATACTCCTCAGCTATAATGTCAATTGCATCAAAACCTATATTATGCCTAGTCTTTTTATATTCTTCTCCTATATTTCCTAATCCAACTACTAAATACATACCTTCACTCCTAATTATAATATTAATATCACCAAAGAATATTATACTACAATAAATAATAAAGAGACTTATCAGGTCTCTTTATTATTTATTGTATATTACATTTTACCTATTACTTTCTTTCATTTCAGATAATATTATATTAATTTCTTTATATTTACTATTTCTTAATATTTTAGCCTTTACCGTATCTCCAACTTTATGAGTATCTAGTATGTCTGCTAAATCTTCAAATTTAGTAACTTTTTTACCATCTAACTCTACTATTATGTCTGTAGGCTTAATCCCTGCTGCAGCTGCTCCAGAACCTTGAACTACCTCTGCTACATATGCCCCAGATACTCCAGTTTGTTCTGAAGATATGGTTTTACCAGCTACGCCTAAATAAGGCCTTGATACTTTACCATAATCCATTAGAGATTTTATTATATCTTTAGCTTCATTTATAGAAATAGCAAATCCTATTCCCTCTGCTTTTTCTTTTAAACTATTAATTCCTATAATCTCCCCTGCATCATTACACAAAGCACCACCACTATTCCCTGGATTTATAGCTGCATCGGTTTGTATCAATTTATACACAGCTCCTGCATATTGAATTTTTCTATTTGTAGCGCTAACTATACCTGCTGTAACTGTTCCTGCAAATTCTTCTCCTAGCGGATTCCCAATTGCTATAGCCACATCTCCTACTTTAACTTTTGATGAATCACCAAATTTGGCTACTGGTAAATTTTTAGCATCAACTTTTATAACAGCTAAATCAGATCTACGATCTGTTCCTACTAAAGAAGCATTTAAAACTTTTCCTGTAGATAATTTTATTGTTATCTTTTGTGCTCCATCTATTACATGATTATTGGTTACAATGTATCCATTAGGATCAAATATTATCCCTGAACCTGACCCCTGATCTTCTTGACCAAAATATCCCTCTGTTTTATTACTAATACCTACTACTGCTGGACCTACACTTTCAGCAACTTTGGTTATAGAATTCTTAGGCAATTGTTCATTTTTATTTTCTTTTTCATTTTTTTCACTTTTTTGTTCGAATAAGGACTGATTAGTGGGATTGTATGGATTCTTTTCTAATTTTTTATCTATAATATAGGAAGCTGTTACTCCACCACATAAAGCTGATACTATAATTATAAGCATAATAAATAGTATGTTTTTCATCCTTCTTCTTTTTCTACTTTTTTTAAAATTTATTTCACCATATGGTTCAGCATTTAAACCATTCTCTCCAACATTATTTAAATTATCTCTATCCATATTTAACCTCCGCTCTTTAGTTTAAATTTAACAATTATGCTCTCTTTATGGTAAAATTAAAAGTTACCCCTCCTTCTGGACTATTATTAACCCAAATATCTTCCCCGTGTTGTGTTAAAATACTTCTTACAATAGATAACCCTAGTCCAGTACTAACTTTAGATGATCGAGCTTTATCTGCTTTATAAAATCTGTCCCATATATGTTTTATATCTTCATCAGATATAACCGGGCCATCATTAAATATAGAAACTATAACTTTGCTTCCCTTGATTTTTGTATTTAATTTTACATTTCCACCCTCATTAGCATATTTGATTGCATTATCTAATACATTTATTACAACCTGTGTTAACCTGTCTTTATCAGCAATAACATATACTTTGTCATCTTCTAAACTTACATTGACTTTTAATTTTTTATCTCTTATTTTTGTCTCAAATTTTATTACACTAGTTCTTATAATCTCATTTAAGTCTATTTCTTCTAAATTTAATTTTAAATGCCCTTCTTCAATGGCAGATAGATCTAATAAATCATTTATAAGTCTTGTAAGCCTTTGAGTTTCTTCATAGGTTAATTTCAGATAATAATCTTGCTTTTCCGCTGGAACTATTCCGTCTAATATTCCACCAATAAATCCTTTTATTGATGTAATGGGTGATCTTATTTCATGAGAAACATTTGAAATAAACAATCTTCTATTGATTTCCACCTGTTCTATAGCCTCTGCCATAGAGTTAAAGGAAGAGGCTAGATCCCCTATTTCATCATCTGACTCTATATCTACCCTTTTTCCTACTTCTCCTTTAGATATTTTATCAGCTACATAATTAATCTGTGCAAGTGGTCTTATAATTATCCTTTGAGAAAAATAATATATTACTATGCAGGATATTATTATGGCAAAAATAGCTGATATCCAGATTATATTATAAACTTTTTTTAATGGATCTTTTATTTCATCTATAGATGTATGCATTATTATAGCTCCACTAAATACTCCTTTATAAAAAATAGGCACTTCAAAAGTGTGTACAGGGGTTGAAAAAGCTGATTTATACTGGCCTTTATTTTCTAAATTATTTCCTCTCCTTAACTCTTCTAATTCATCAGTTAAAACCTGTACGCCTACTAAATTTTTATGCTTGGGGTTAGATACAGCATAAACATATCCATACTTATCAGTAATCCATATGTTTACAGATAAATAATTACTAATATAATTTATTACTTCATTAATTTTTTCAGATGGTATACTTCCTTCTACATACCTAACTGCTGCATTTCCTATAAACTGAGATTCTGTAATAAGCTGATTCTTCCTTTGATCAAAATAGTAACTCTCAAACCAATAGGATAAAAACGCTGCTATAATTATAAAACTTACAGATATTATTATGGTAAATGTAGCTACAAGTTTAGCAAATAAGCCTTTTTTCATTTATTTCACCTCAAATTTGTAACCTACACCCCAAACAGTTTCTATTTCCCAATTAGGTCCTCCCTCTAGTTTTTCTCTTAGCCTTTTTATGTGAACATCTACTGTTCTTGAATCTCCTGGATAATCATATCCCCATACTTCACACAATAATTGCTCCCTAGTAAATACCCTGTTTTTATTTTTTGCTAAATAATATAAAAGTTCAAATTCTTTTGGTGGCATTTTTATTTCCTTATTTTTATAAACCACTGTATAAGAATTAACATCTACTGTTAACTGTTCAAAATTTAATGCTTCCTTATTTTCATTATCCACATTATATCTTCTCAGTACAGCTTTAACTCTTGCTAATAATTCTTTAGGCTCAAAAGGTTTTACTATATAATCATCTGCCCCTAGTTCTAAAGCTAATACCTTGTCAAAAGTGTCTCCCTTTGCTGTTAACATTATTATAGGTATTGTACTGTCTTTTCTTATCCATTTAAGTACATCAACTCCATCTATATGTGGAAGCATTATATCTAATAAAACTAAATCTGGTTTATACTCTAAAAATCCTTCTTGAGCTTCTTTCCCATCATAACAAACTCTTGTATCATATCCTGAATTCTCCAAATACATCTTTATTACTTCGGCTATATTTTCATCATCATCTACAACAAGAACTTTTCCTATTTTCCCTTCCATTGGTATATCCTCCTTTTAACTTTATATATTATATATTATCTCTATATAATACATATTTAATTTATCATATTATTTAAAATAAAAATAAATAATTCTTCAAAATTTACAAATAGTTAACTATATAAATAAAGTACCCATAGAAAATAAATTCTATGGGTACTTTATTTATATGTATTGATTAATCTTCAAATATTTTACTTACAGATGTATCTTCATATATTCTCTTAATTGCTTCTGCAAATACAGGCGCAACTGATAAAACTTTAAATTTATCTAAAGTTTTTTCTTCTGGTAAATCTATAGTGTTTAACATAACTAATTCTTTTATTACTGAATTTTCTATTCTTTCTATAGCTGGTCCAGATAAAACAGCATGAGTGCAACAAGCATAAACTTCTTTAGCTCCCATTTCTATTAAAGCATTAGCTCCATTAGTTATAGTTCCCGCTGTATCTATCATATCATCAACTAATATAACAGTCTTATCTTTTATATCTCCTATTATATTCATTACTTCTGATACATTTGCTTTAGGTCTTCTCTTATCTATAATAGCTATTGGACAATGTAGCTTATCAGCAAATTTTCTAGCTCTAGTTACACTTCCTAAATCTGGAGATACTACAACTATATCATCCCTATCTTCAAATCCTTTTTGTACAAAATACTTTGCAAGTATTGGTGAGCCTAGTAAATGATCTAATGGAATGTTAAAATATCCTTGAATTTGAGAAGCATGTAAATCCATTGTTAGTACTCTATCTGCTCCTGCTGCTGTTAAAAGATCTGCAACTAATTTAGCTGTTATTGGATCTCTAGCCTTAGCTTTTCTGTCTTGTCTTGCATATCCATAGTAAGGAACAACTGCTGTTATTCTTCCTGCTGAAGCCCTCTTAAATGCATCAATCATTATTAAAAGTTCCATTAAGTTATCATTAACTGGTTCATTAGTTGATTGTACAATAAATAGATCTGTTCCTCTAACTGTTTCATTAATATTAACAGATATTTCCCCATCACTAAATGTTCCTACTTGTGACTCACCTACAGTAGTTCCTAAAATATTAGCGATATCTTGAGCTAATTTTGGGTGAGAATTACCTGAAAAAATTTTAATACCTTTTCCATGGGTTATCATTATATAGTCCTCCTTAAATTTTATTTCTTTAATAATCCTTTTTTATCTAACCAGCCTTCTTTATTGATCTGCTTTGATCTAGCAATTGCTAAAGCTCCTTCTGGTACTTCCCTAGTAATTGTAGATCCTGCTGCAATATATGTATTGTCATTAACTTTAACTGGAGAAATCAAATTTGTGTTACATCCTATAAAAGAATTGTTGCCAATAATAGTTTTTTGTTTCTTTTGTCCATCATAATTTACTACTACAGTTCCACATCCAAAATTGCACTTACTTCCTACTTCTGCATCTCCTATATAAGTAAGGTGTGATACCTTTGTGTTGTCTCCAATAGTTGATTTTTTTATTTCTACAAAATCCCCTATTCTTGCAGATTTACCTATTTTAGTTTCTGGCCTTATATAAGCAAACGGTCCTACAGTAGTACCTTCTCCTACATGACTTTCTAATATAACAGACTTTTCAACTGTAACTCCTGATTCTATTACACTATTACATATTCTTGAATTAGAATATAACGTGCATTCTTCTTTTATTGTTGTGTTTCCCTGGATAACACATCCTGGATATATTATAGTATCATGTCCTATTTCTACATCAACATCTATATATGTACTTCCACAGTCTATAAATGTTACTCCATTTACCATATGTTTATAATTTATTCTTTTTCTCATAACTGTTTCTGCTTCTGAAAGTTGTACTCTTGAATTTACACCCATGATTTCTTCATAAGGTACAACTATAGCACCAACTTTCTCTTCAGATTTTTTTATTATTTCTATAACATCTGTTAAATAATATTCTCCTTGAGAATTATCATTGTTAAGACTTTTTAAACTAGTTAATAAGACTTCTATATCAAAACAATACATTCCACTATTAATTTCATTTACATTAAGTTCCTCTTCATTACAATCTTTGTGTTCAACTATCTTCTTTACTTCTCCAGATGCTTCTCTTATAATTCGTCCATATCCTGTTGGATCTTGTACAGTAGAAGAAATTAAAGTAGCTGCAAATTCCCCATTATTATGAAATTTAAACAACTCCTGTATAGTCTCATTAGTAATTAAAGGGGCATCTCCTGTAAATATAGCCACTGTACCTTTTTTATCTGTTAAAAATTCTTCTGCACAAATAACAGCATGACCAGTTCCTAGTTGTTCTTCTTGCATAGAATAAGTAACATTTCTATCCTTTGTATGTTCTTTAACTGTTTCTGATCCTTTTCCTATTACCAAATTTACATCTTTTATATTAGCTTTTCTAACGTTATCAATGACGTGATTTACCATTTCTTTTCCACAAACCTTGTGTACGACTTTGGGCATAGAAGATTTCATTCTTTTTCCTTTGCCTGCAGCCAATATTATAGCACAATTATACATTATAGCACCTCTTTATGGTTTAATTATGATATACTTTTATTTTATTTAATAAAACATCTTATAATATTATATTTTATATAAAAATTATTTTCAACCTATTACCATATTTTTAGAATAATTCAAAAATAAAAAAGGAGCTTATAAGCTCCTTTTTTGGATATTTTATTCTTGAACTTTTTCAGAAGATTCTTCTTCCATTTTTGCTCTCTCGTATTCTTCGATTATAGACTTTTGAATTTTCTCTCTAGTTTCAGTATTAATTGGGTGTGCTATATCCTTATATTCACCATCTGGTGTTTTTCTACTAGGCATAGCAATAAAAAGTCCATTTTGACCCTCTATAACCTTTATATCATGAACTACAAACTCATTATCAAAGGTTACTGAAACTATAGCTTTCATTTTTCCTTCTGCTGCAATTTTTCTAACACGTACATCTGTAATTTGCATAATTCCACCTCCAAGATGCTATGTATATACATACATATTCTCTAAATTTTATGTTTTTCCTTCTGTATTTTCAAAAAAATATTAAATTTTTTGAAAATTACATTATCTGAATAATTTAGATGGCTTAACTACTATATTTCCATTATCATCAAACCCATTAAAATCTATTATAGAAAAATAATCATTTACTAATTTTTTAGTTATATCTGTATTATCTATCAATACGCCAATTCCTAATAATTCACTTTCAAACTCTTTAAGTAAATTAATTATTCCAAGTGCTGTTCCTCCAGCTTTCATAAAATCATCAATAAAAATGCATTTACTATTCCTTTTTATTGCATCTTTTGATACATACATATTTTGTACCCTTCCACTAGATCCTGATACATAATTTATACTTAATGTTGAACCTTCTGTAAGTTTATTTTCACGACGAACAACCACAAGTTGAACGCCTAATAAATTAGCTACTTCATAAGCTAATGGTATCCCCTTTGTTTCAACGGTAACAACATAGTCTATATGTTTTCCTGAAAAAAAAGAAGAAAGTATATTAGCTGCTTGTTTTATTATTTGAGGATTGCACATTATATCTGTAACATATAAAAAGTTTCCTGGTATTATTCTGTCCTTTTTGCTCAAATTTATACATAGTTTCTCAGCAAAGTCTTTACTTTTATCTTCTGATATGCCATTTATAAATTTTACTCCTCCAGCTGCCCCTGATATGGTTTCTACTTTTCCCATATTCATTTTGTTTAATATATCCTTTACTACAAATAAATCTTCACTTATGGTAGATTTTGCAGCATTAAAGAGTTCCGTAAAATTATTTAAATTTATAATTTTATTTGGATTCTCCGTTAATATTTTCATAATAATAGCTATTCGTTGATTTCTTGTAAATTTATCCATATTATCACCTATCTAAAATGTTATTTCACGAATTATTTTTAATTTATTATTCTTATTATTCTCATTTTAAGATAAATATGTAACAATATCAACAACTTAAATTAAAATTTAAAATAAAACATTCTACTTTAATGTGTTTTTTTGTTTTGTTTTTGTATATAATTATCTAATATAACTAATATTTGAGGAGTTGATCTGGGTGTCATTTGATTTTATAAAAGATAAAAATAAACATATACATTTTATAGGTATAGGTGGAATAAGTATGAGTGGGTTAGCAGAAATACTACTTTATCATAATTTTACTATATCTGGTTCAGATATGAATTCATCACCTATAACTGAAAAATTAAAAGAAAAAGGTGCAAATATATATATTGGTCATAAAAAAGAAAATATAAAGAATGCTGATTTAATAGTATATACTGCTGCTATTGCTTCTGATAACCCTGAAATAATAGAAGCCAAAGAAAAAAATATTAAATTAATGGATAGAGCAGACTTTTTAGGTGACTTAATGAAAGGCTACAAATATAATGTTGCCATATCTGGAACTCATGGTAAAACAACTACAACTTCTATGTTATCTCATGTAGCATTAAAAGCTAATGTTGACCCAACTATTTTAGTAGGTGGTAATTTAGATATAATAAATGGTAATGTAAGAGTAGGTAAAAGTGACTTCTTTATAACAGAAGCTTGTGAGTACAAATCCTCATTCCTTAAATTCTTCCCATATATTGGGGTCATTTTAAACATAGATGCAGATCATTTAGATTACTATAAAGATTTAGATGACATAAAAAATGCTTTTTCAAAATTTATTAAATTAATTCCTAAGGATGGTTATCTTATAGCTTATGGAGAAGATAAAAATATACAAAGCATTATAAAAGAAGCTAACTGTAACGTTATAACCTATGGTATAAACTCAGGAGATATACAAGCTCATAATATAGAATATGATGAAAAAGCTTGTGGGAATTTTGATGTAGTTAAAAATAAACAAAAATTATTTTCAGTAAAGCTAAATGTTCCTGGAAAACATAATATACTAAATTCTCTAGCTAGTATATGTATTGGATTAGCTTCAAATATGAAAAATGAGGATATAATTGAAGGTATTGAAAGTTTTTTTGGGACTCATAGAAGATTTGAACTAAAAGGCTGTAAAAATAATATTACTGTAATAGATGATTATGCTCATCATCCTACAGAAATATCTGCTACATTAGATGCAGCTAAAAAATATCCTCACAATAAAATGTTCTGTGTTTTTCAGCCACATACTTATTCAAGAACATTAACCTTATTTGATGACTTTACTAAATGCTTTGACAATGCAGATGAAATTATTTTAGCTGATATATATGCTGCTAGAGAAAAGGACACTGGTATTATAAATTCAGATATGTTGGGAGATAAACTAAGAGAGCGCGGATTAAAATGTACTAACTTTCATAAATTTGATGATATAAAAAATTATCTTATAGAAAATGCTAAAACTGGTGACTTAATATTAACTGTTGGAGCTGGAGATATATATAAAGTAGGAGAAATGTATATTAATTTATAAAACTATGCTTAAAACATCTTCCTTTGGGAAATACTATTTTTAAAATCCATCGGGAGGTGTTTTTATGAAAAATTTTTTAATATCTTCTATAGTAAATTTAATATTAATCTTAGTCTCTTACTTCTTATTTAGAAGTATTATAAGTGGTCCCACTCGTCATAAAATATATGAAAAAATTTTCAGTTCTTTTGCTAAATTTATAATATACACTTTTATTTTTACTATAGCAATAACTGGAATAACTGCGTTAATAGTTTATAAAACACGTTTTGTAATATACCTAAATATAATAGCCCCTGCTTTAGTTTCAATTTTAATAGGATTTTTAATTTCAACTGTACCAACTAAAGGTGTAGAGGAAAATATATATTAATATATAAAATATTTTACGTGCCCTCCCTTGATTTATTTCGGTTTATATTATATAATTTGTTTGTTGGAAAATTTTTCGGGGTGTGGCGCAGATGGGAGCGCGCGTGGTTTGGGACCATGAGGTCGCAGGTTCGAGCCCTGTCACCCCGACCAAGAACTACTTTAAAAGTAGTTCTTTTTTTTATATTTTTTTATAAATAAGGATATCCTAAAGAAATAAAAGTATATTTTAGGAGCGTGATTATATGAAAAAAGAACATAGTGAATTATTTAAAACTATAGTAAATTCCTATGTTAATGGGACATTAGAATCGGATGTAGAAAATATCCTTTCAAAATATAATTACAATAAGGAAAATTTATGTAGAATAATTTCTTCTTTATGTGGTGTAGAAGTAATTTGTGATTCTAACAATTTTATAGAAAACCTAACTAATGCAATAAAATCTTATTCTTCTCAGCATAAAATAGTAAATAAAATTAAAGATTGTTCTATGGATTGTAAAAAAGAAGGGGGAAAAACCTTTTGTCAAAATTCTTGTCCCTTTGATGCTATATTGATAAATAAAGAAACTAACTCCACCTACATAGATACTGAAAAATGCACAGATTGTGGTTTCTGTGTAGAGGCTTGTCCTACTGGTAGTATACTGGATCGAATAGAATTTATACCTTTAGTTGATATTTTAAAAAGTAATGTTCCTGTAATAGCCACTGTAGCCCCTGCTATAACTGGTCAGTTTGGTGAGAATGTCTCAATACATCAATTAAGAAGCGCCTTAAAAAAAATAGGCTTTTCTGATATGATAGAAGTGGCATTTTTTGCAGATATGCTAACTTTAAAAGAAGCCATAGAGTTTGATCATCTTGTTAAAAATAAAGATGATCTAATGATAACCTCTTGTTGTTGTCCTATGTGGGTAGCTATGGTAAGAAGGGTTTATGAAGATCTCGTCAAGTATGTTTCTCCCTCTGTCTCTCCAATGATTGCATCCGGTAGAGTATTAAAAACTCTTAATCCCAATTGTAAAGTTGTGTTTATAGGTCCTTGTATAGCTAAAAAAGCTGAAGCTAAAGAAAAAGATTTACAAGGTGATATAGACTTTGTTCTTACCTTTGCAGAACTTAAGGATATATTTGATTCTTTAAACATAGATATATCAAAAATGCCAGAAGATTTCTCATCTGAATATGCTTCACGAGGTGGAAGATTATACGCAAGAACTGGTGGTGTTTCTATAGCTGTTGAAGATGTAGTAAAAAGACTCTTTCCTGAAAAAGAAAAGTTTTTAAAAGCTATACAGGGTAATGGTGTTGTAGAATGTAAAAAATTGCTTTCTAAAGCACAAGAGGGTAAGCTAGAGGCAAATTTTATTGAAGGAATGGGATGCATCGGTGGATGTGTTGGTGGCCCAAAATCAATAATTCCTAAAGAATTAGGGAAAGAAAGGGTGGACCAATTTGCAAATAACTCTCCCATAAAGGTTTCCATAGATAGTCCTTGCATGGACAATATATTAAAAAAACTAAATATAGATTCTGCAGAAGACTTTAAAACTCCTGAAAAAATAAAAATATTTGAAAGAAAATTTTAAAATAAAATATATAAATTTTGTTTTTTATAAACACCCTGTTATAATTTTATTAGCAATATTATGATGGGGTGATTTCTTTGAAAAGTATACAGGGCGCAATTTTTGATTTAGATGGAACATTAATAGATTCTATGACAATATGGGAAAAAATAGACTACGACTTTTTAAGTAAAAGAAACTTAAAGGTTCCTTCAGATTTAAAAAATAAAATAGAAACTCTTACCTTTGAAGAAGGGGCTAATTTTTTCAAAAAAAACTTTAAACTAAAAGAATCTCCAGAGGAAATTTTAAAAGAGTGGCATAACATGGTAGTTGAGGAATATTCTCATAACATAAAATTAAAAAATAATGTAAAAGATTTTCTTATAAAATTAAAAAATAAAGGAATAAAGTTAGCTGTTGCTACAAGTAATACTCCTGAACTAACTAAATTAGTACTAGAAAAAAATAGAATATTGGATTTATTTGATTCCATAACAACTATTAGTGAAGTTAATAGAAATAAGACCTTTCCTGACATATATATTCTATGTGCAAAAAAACTAAACTTATCTCCTGAAAAATGTGCTGTTTTTGAAGATATACTTCCTGCCATAAAAAGTGCTAAAGCGGCTAAAATGAAAACCATTGGAATTTATGATGATTCATCTAAAGATCAGGAAAATAAAATAAAGGAAATAGCAGATTATTATATTTATGACTATAAAGAATTAATAATATAAATTTATAACATTAATAACTATTGCTCATAATTAATATATTTACATATTATTAAAATTTTATAACTGCCTCTTAATAAAAATCCTTTAACAATCTTTATGCTATATTGAATATACTATAGTATAAAAATTAATAGGAGGATAATTTTGATAGTTTTTTTATTATTCATACTAATGTTAGGTGTCTGTTCATACTTTATCTATACTTTTTCTAATAAAATTAATCTTCAGCAAAAACAAATAGTTTTATTTAAAAGGCAAATAGATAAGCTTAAAAGCAAAGATAAAAATGACTTTAAAAATATTGATATAAAATTTATAAATTCTAGTATAGGAAATGGAACCATAATTAAAAATTCTTATATTTACTTATATCCTGACAACAGTTCTCCTTATATTTACAAGCTATATAAGGAGGATATTGTAGAGATACATTGCTCTGCAGAAAACTATGGTAATACTTGGTATGAAGTATCTTGCTTTTCTAAAGGTATGGTAAATACAAGAGGCTGGGTAAAAAAAGATTCTATAAATCTAAATTTATCCGATGACTACCCGCTCTAATACTCCCATCTTCTTCAAAGTGGTAGTAAAGAGCGGTTACGTCCCTGGATAACGATTTCTAAGCTTTAGAGGGAGTAAAAATTCCCTGTGAAGCCAAGAACTCTGTTTATAAAATTTCTCCTAGATTTCATCATATTTTTATGAAATCTAGGAGATTTAATTAATTTTAACTTAATTCTTATATATTTGACTTTATAATATATCCATCTTTATATTCTGGAACAACATCTATTATATCCTTTTGAAAGCAATATTCTAGATCCTTTTCTAAATTTAAAGATTTTAATCTATTATAATGAGTTGCTTTTTGTACAAAACTTTCTATGTCTTTATTATTAGTATAAATATAATAAGCTGTCTTAGCTATATCTGATAACTCTAAATCTTTTCTTATATTATATAAACAATCTATTAAATAACCACTACATATGAAATCATCTATGGAAAATTGTCCATTAGTGCCAGAATTAATTATAACTAAATCCTCATTTAACTTATCTATTCCTTTAGCTGTAGCTTTAGAATTTATTAATGCAGAGATCAATATAGTTTTTGCATTAAAACTATTATTAATGGCCCTAGTTCCATTAGTAGTACTCAGTACAACAGTTTTTCCCTCTACATATTTTTTTGTGTATTCTAAAGGAGAATTAGAAAAATTAAATCCATCTATCTTTAAAGCATTCCTTTCTCCCCCTAAAATAATGTTATCTTTACTATTTTGGGCTATATCTTTAGCTTCTTCTATAGTTAAAACAGGTATTACTTTTTTACATCCATTATTTATTGCCGTAGTAATCACAGATGTAGCTCTTAATATATCTATAACTACTATAGTCTTATTAATCAATCTCTTCTCATCTATATGATCAGCTGAAATTACTATATCAATATTCATAAAAATCCCCCATCTTTTAATATTTTACATATATATGTAAATCTTATTCATTATTAAAATTTAAACCTTGATATAAATTATCTTCTTTCATTTTTTTATCTATAGCATTTAAAACTTCCCACTTCTTAAGGCTCCACATAGGTCCTATTAAAAGGTTTCTAGGTGCATCCCCTGTAAGCCTATGGACAACCATATTAGGTGGTAATAAAGTTATAGCTTTGCATATTAATTCTACATACTCCTCCATATCCAAGAATTTCAAATTACCACTTTCATATAATTTTACTAAAGGAGTATCCTTTAAAAGATGCAATAAATGAAATTTAACTCCTTGAATATCTAACTTAGATATATACTTAACTGTTCTTATCATATCCTCTTTTGTTTCTCCTGGTAATCCAAATATGGTATGTACAACTATATCTATATTTCTTTCCTTTAAATTTTTTACTGCCTTTTCAAAAACATTTAATTTATATCCTCTATTTATAATTTTAGCCGTTTCGTCATTTACAGTTTGAAGTCCTAATTCTACCCATATATATATTTTTTTACTTAATTCTTCTATTAAGTTTAAGACTTCTTCGTCTAGACAATCTGGCCTTGTTGCTATAGCTAAAGCAACTACACCTTTCTCATTCATAGCTTCCTCATACTTTTCTCTTAATATGTCTACAGGAGCATATGTATTAGTATAAGCTTGAAAGTAAGCAATATATTTACCGCTACTCCATTTTTCTTTCATTATTTTTTTTATATCTTCAAATTGTTTATATATCTTAAAATTCCTATCACCTGCAAAGTCTCCTGATCCTCTTTCACTACAATATATACACCCCCCTTTACTTACTTTCCCATCTCTGTTAGGACAGGAAAATCCAGCATCTAATGATATTTTAAAAACTTTACAGCCAAATTTATTTCTTAAAAAATAATTTAAACTATGATATGACTTATCGTACCATTTTGTTTCCATAATAAATTCCTCCAAAAAAAGTATCTGTGAATATTATATGACACAGATACTTTTTTTTCAAAATAACTACATTTTTTTAACTTTAAATTCTTTTAAATCTAGTTGCCACTTACCTATAAATTCTGTTGAATTTTTATCATTTTTTTCTTTACTAGATACATTAAATATTATAGAATCTGGCGCAAAAGAAGATAACGTTACATTTACTTTATTTAAAGGAAATTTATCTTCCATCTTAAAAGGTATTATGTTTGCACTATCAGCTTGATATATTCTTGTATTTTTTGTTTTATCACTAGTTTCATATTGAACTGCTATAAATTTTTCATCAGGAGAAAACACCATGAAATCTATTTTACTTCCCTTTAATAAATCTAAAGAAGATATTTCTTTTCCTATAGGTTTTTCTCCAATTTCCTCCATGATGTCTGTTCCTTGTTGCCCTGTTTCACCACCTCCAGCTCCTCCTTGACCTCCTTGGCCTCCTTGATCCCCTTGATCTTGGCCCCCTTGAACAGCCTTTGATTCATCTATTGTTATTATTCCAATATAAGAGTCTTTATCATAAGTTGATATTGCTATAAAATTTTCACTATAAGAAAGACTCATAGGTCCTATATTTTTTTTAGGTACAGCTAACTTTTCCACATTTGCCTTATCATCCTTAGAATATGCATAATCAGGTATAGTTGTTGGTTTTATTATTAGTTCCGTTTTAACATTGTTTTTATTTCTATATCTTATTCTATTTTTTTTTGTAAATGCTTCTTTGTCCATACTTATGTTTACTTCATCTATTTTATATTCGTTTTCTTCTTTTATTACCTTTATTTTGTATTCTTCTATAGAAGTATATGGTTCCTTAACGCTTACACTAGCTACTTTTGTTACAAATAGCGCTGACTTACCAACCTCGTTTATCTCCTCTGTAGTATAACCCTTTATTTTTATATCACTATTTTCTTTTTTTGTTTTATCTTTTTTTAATTTCTTAGAGTATAGCTTTTGAGCTCCTTCCATATTTTCTTCAATTAAACATTCCATATAAGAATTCAATAAATTTGTTGCTATTTTTATGTCAAAATCATTAGTTACCTTAGTATCCTCTTTATTTTTTTTACATCCAAATAATGAAATAGTAGTAGTAAAAATTAAAAATATTATTATTTTTTTTGTAAAATTTTTATAATACAATATTTCCTTCCCTCCCTTATTTAATTCGCCATTTACTTTTATTTTCTCCTTAAAAAGAAAATTTAATTAAAAATCATTATTTTTATTTTTTTATATATATTTATATAAGGAGATTATATTAATTAAAATAGGAGGATGTATGGTTAAAAATAAATTTTCTTTAATTTTTCAAATGGGTGCAGTTTTCATTGGAACTATTGTTGGAGCCGGTCTTGCCTCTGGCCAAGAAATGACACAATTTTTTACTACATACGGATACAAAAGTTTTATAGGCCTAACTATATGTTTTTTTATCTATGTCATTATGGGATCTATAATTATTGACATTAGCATTAAAAATAATTTAACTTCTTATAATAGCTTAATTTCTTTAGTTAGTCCTGGATTTTTAGGTAAAGCTATTGATTTATTAACTGGATTGTTTCTTATAAGTAGCTCTGCAATAATTTTAGCTGGAAGTGGTTCTTTATTAAATCAATACTTTGGTATTTCCAAATGGGTTGGTATTTGTATAATGGTTATATCTTCTCTTGTTATATTACTAAGGGATACAAAAGGTCTTATTGAAATAAATTCTTTTATTGTTCCTTCTTTAATGATAGTTATTATAACTGTGTTTATATTATATTTAGCCTTTTCAAAAAATGTTAGCATAGCTCAAATAAAATCAGTTCCTCATTATAGAAAACATTGGTTAGTATCTACACTTATATATAGTGGATTTAATATATTATGTTGTAGTGGTGTTTTGGTACCTCTTAGTACTGAAATAAAAGATAAAAACATATTAAAATCTGGTTTAGTTGTTGGATCTTTAGGGCTTACAATTTTATCTTTTATAATAAATTTATTGCTTTTGCTTAATATTCCTTACATTTTTAAATATGAAATACCACTTTTATATATAGCTAATAGATTTGGTACTATAATTCAAATAATGCTTCTATGTATAATTTGGCTTGAAATGTTTTCAACTGAGGTTTCTAATATTTTTAGCGTAGGAAAAACCATGGAAGAATCTTTAGGAATATCTTATAATAAAGCAGTTTTCATAGTTATTCTTTTAGCTATACCTATATCTCAACTAGGTTTCGTTAACCTAATAAGTGTATTATATCCTAGTTTTGCTGTTGTAAGCTTTATTTTTATGATCCAATGTATTATATTTTATATTAAAGAAAAATAACATAATTCTAAAGAAGAACAGGATGTGTAAACATGAATACATTGGAAAATTGTACAGTATGTCCTAGAAATTGTGGTGCAAATAGAATACAGGGAACTTTGGGTTTTTGCAATGCCAATTCTAAAATAAAAGTTGCAAGAGCTTCTCTTCATCATTGGGAAGAGCCTTGTATATCTGGAGTTAACGGCTCAGGGACCGTATTCTTTTCAAACTGTAATTTGAAATGTGTTTTTTGCCAAAATTATGAAATTAGTCATTTAGGTAAAGGGAAAGAAATTTCCATAGAACACTTATCTAATATTTTTTTAAAACTGCAAAGTAAAAAAGCTCATAATATAAATTTAGTTACTCCTACTCACTATGTTCCTCAAATTATAGAGGCTATAAAAATTTCAAAATCTAATGGATTAACTATACCTATATTATATAACTCTAATGGATATGAAAATATTGAAACTATAAAATCCTTAAAGGGCTATATTGATGTGTTTTTGCCAGATCTAAAATATTTCGATGATAAATATGGGAAGAAATATTCCAATTGTAATAATTACTTTAATACTGCATGTAAAGCTATAAAAGAAATGTTTAATCAAGTTGGAGAACCAGTATTTAGTAATGATAGAATTATTAAAAAAGGCATTATAATAAGGCATCTTATGTTGCCTGGCCTATTATTTGATACAAAAAAAATAATAGATTTTATATTTAAAGAATTTAATCATAAAGTTTATATAAGTATAATGAATCAATACACTCCTATGAAAAATATCTGTAACTTTAATGAACTAAATAAAAATCTTAATCCTAAACATTATGATGCTATAATAGATTATTGTTTAGACCTAGGAATAAAAAATGCCTTTATACAAGAAACTTCATCTTCATCTAAAGAATTTATACCTAATTTCGATTTAACAGGAATATAAAAAGAATATCTTAAAATAGAATATTTTTATATTAATTTAAAAATGAATAATAAAATAAATGAAAGCTATAAAATTCAGGAATCACCTGTATATTTCATAGCTTTCTTAAAATAAAATTTATATTTTATAAAATTTTTCAAATAGAGATTTCACTTAAGCCTTCTATTATATTTTATATCTACTTAAATCTGATTTAAATGTTTCTGTTATTTGTTTAAATTCATGAATATTATTAACTAATTTTTTAATCTCATTAGTATAGCTTGAAACGTTAGCACTAACTTCTTCTGATGAAGCTGAATTTTCCTCTGCTATAGCGGCCAAAGATTCTATGTTATCATATATACTTGATATAGAATCCGCTTCTTTATTAAGTTCATTTATAGTCTTAATCATGGCAGAAGCTACGGTGCCTATAGATGTTGTTGCCCCATAACTAATATCTCTAACCTCTTCTAATCTGTCTGTTTCTTGCTCTAATACATTATATTGAGATTCTATTCTAATAACTAAATTTTTTATATCTCCTGCAAATTCTATAAGATTATTATTAATTTCTTCAACTGCTTCTTTAGACTGTTCCGCTAGCTTTCTGACCTCTTCTGCAACTACCGCAAAGCCTTTACCTTGCTCTCCTGCCCTTGCGGCTTCAATAGATGCATTTAAGGCTAATAAATTAGTCTGTTCTGATATGCCTGACACAATGGATACTATATTTGTTATATCTTTTGCCTTGGTTTCTAATTCTAATCCTTTATCCTTAACTTTTTGGAATTTTTCAAGGGAATCTAAAATATTTTTACTAGTATTATTAACATTATTATAACTGTTATTGACCTTTTCTAAAGCCTTTTCTAATTCTAACTTATTACTATTTTCACTATTAACTATATCTTTTAAATTTTGTATATTATCATTTAGAACTGCTACTACTTGTTCAGTATTTTGAGCTTGGTTTACTGCGCAACTAGCCACCTGTTCAACTACCCCTGATATTTCTGTAGATGTGTGACTCATAGTTTCTGATATAACATTTATATTGCCTACAAAAGTATTCATTTCATCTGTAACACCCTTAAAACCTACAAAATCAGCTTTAATTATATCTTTATGTTTCTTTAATTCTTTATATAATTCCTCTAAAAAATCACCTGTTTTAATATCACCATCTTCTACATAATGGTTTTTATTTATTTTATTTATTTCTTCAAATATTAAATATTTAGGTTTTAACAATATTTCTGTTGATATATAAGCTGCAACAGAAGATATAGAAGCTATCGATAAAACCTTAAGTAAATTATTAAATCCTAATAAAGCAAAAGATGATAAAATAGTTAATATAAATGTAAATAAAGCAACTTTTCCACCTATATTTTTTATAAATCCTAAAGACAATATTTTATTAAATTTAAAAATTTTATTATAATAAATATTTTTTTCAAAGGTAAGCTTAAGTTTTAAAAAATCAGCTCTTCTTTCTATTTCATCTACTTTGATATTTTCTTTAAAATGCTCTGCACTCCCTTTTAAAAGGCCTAAAAAGTAATCAAACATTCCTCTTTTTGAACTATAACTAAATATAGCTTGTTTTTCAGATATAGGTTCTATAGTTAAAAGTGGTGGTTTAGCACCTGGAAATTTTTTAGTCATAACTACATGAACGTCAAACATAGACTTTAAAAATGAATATAAGTTCTCATGTTCGAAAAAAGCTGGATAATCATTATTAAAAGCTTTTAAATTATCTTGTCCTATTTGTCCCCATAAAGTCTTTACATCCCTATTAACATTATTTGCTATCTTATTTATCATATCTTTAACTTTTATATCTTCAACATTCTCCATTGGTGAAAATATTTTACCTTGCCATCCTACAGCATTCATAGCTTGGTCAACTGCTTCTTCCCCATAGAGCTTCCTGCAGGTTTTTACCCATGTTGCTACTACTGTACCCTTCATAAGAATTCCTCCTCATACCTTATATTTTCTATTTAATAATCGTAATTATTTAAATTCTTTTTATATATTAATTATATAATGTATGCAAATTATTTACAAAGCTTTATCATTAATTATAAAATATATTTATTCTATAATTATAATTTTTATCTAAAAATACATATTAATTAACCGTTTTTTAAAAATAAACACTATCAACATTATTGAATTATAATAATATTTGATAGTGCTCTAAAGATTCTTTATTTATATTTTTAGTTTGACATTTACTTTTAATAATAATTAGCTAAATATATTGTTAAAGAGTTACTTCTACTTTTAACAATTTAGCTATAATTTTTATATCTTTTAGTCTGACAGCTTCAGTTCTTAAAGATATTCCATTATTTATTAATAATATTTTATCTCCATCTAATCTTTTCAATTGTCTTACAGATCTTTTATTATTGTGTTCTATAAGAAATATACAATTGTTTTCCATTTCATAATGGATATATCCAAAGGCTATGTCTCCTTTATTTATTCTAAAACCAGACATATCCTCTTCCTCTATTTTTAAAAACAAAACTTTATCTTGGTGTATACCTTCAACCTTATTACCTATAACAGGTAATTGTTTCTTATCAATAACTCTATCTAAGTTATAATTATAAACTGGAACATCTTTTATTATAGAACTAAAAGCATTATCCCATACATCCTTTATTTTATTATCTTTATTTATAGGAATTTCTCTTTTAGGCTCTGAAGACACTTCTTCTTCAAAAGAAATTCCTATATCATTTATACCTTTTCCTAATACTTTTGATATTCTATTCATTAGACTTTCATTTATTATTTTTCTTCCTGATTCTACTTCATTTATAAAACTCTCCGCTACGCCTAATTTCTTAGCCAATTGTTTCTGTGTTAATCCTTTTTTTAGCCTAGCTTCTTTTATTTTATCAGATACTCTACTCACTTTTTCATCACCTTTTACCTATTTTGTTTTCTATACCATTCTCTTTCTTCCATTAAATGATCTACCAAATATTTAAATTCCCAGTCTATGGAAGTTTCTGTTACTACTGCCATTATAGGAACTGGTTTTAAAATTTCTTTTATTTTTTTTACGCCTAGCTCTAATTCATTATCAGAAAAATTATTGAATATAACTACTTTTTCTTCTGGCATATCTACATCTTCTACTTCTAAGTTCATACCCTTTATTATATCTCTTAGTTTCATTTTACACATACTCTTGTTTACAATTTTATAATTAGGCAAATTATTATTAGCGCACATATCTTTTAACAAGTTTAACTCTGCTTCTTTTAATCCATAAACAAGCATCAACTTATTATTAATCAAAACAAACTGCCTCCTTTTTAACTTAATTTTTCTGGCTGATCAAATTCTTCTCCAAAAGTATCTACTGTTACAGTCTTCATAACTTGATCTTCAAGAGGTTTATCTTTAAAATCTCTATCTACACTTACTATTTCTTTCGCAACATCTAGTCCTTCTATAACTTTTCCAAAAGCTGCATATTGGTTATCTAAATGTGGTGCATCAGCAACCATTATAAAGAATTGACTTCCTGCAGAATTTGGTTGCATTGTTCTGGCCATTGATATAATACCTTCTGTATGTTTTAATTCATTGTTAAATCCATTAGATTTAAATTCACCTTTTATTGAATATCCTGGGCCTCCCATTCCGTTTCCGTTAGGACAACCTCCCTGAATCATAAATCCTGGAATTACTCTGTGGAATATAACACCATTATAAAAACCTTTATTTACTAATGATATAAAATTGTTAACTGTATTAGGTGCTATTTCTGGATATAATTCTATTTTCATTTCTTTTCCATTACTCATTTTTATAGATACTATAGGATTCATTTCTATTTCCCCTCTCAAAACAATAATTTTGTTCCATATATTTCATATTAGCATAAATTATATCATATTTTAATATCTTTATTATACTCTGTTTTTTATGTATACTAAAAATTATAATTATGAAAATAAACTTATTCTTAAATATTTTATTTCATATTAAAAAGTTTATAGCTTAGATCTATTATATCCTTATCCTCTTTTGAATTAAATATGGTAACTTTTCCTATTCTACTTTCTTTTCTTAACATATTCCTATCTTCTAGTTGTCTTTTTAATTCTTTGGATGTACCCAAACTACCATCTATTATACAAGCTTTATTATGGGTAACCTCTTTTAAAGTCTCTTCTACAAAAGGATAATGAGTGCATCCTAGAACAATAGATGATATTTTTTCATTGTCATATTTTGAAAATTTATCCTTCAAATAATTATAAATTACATCTCCAGAAACTATTCCCTGTTCTATTAGTTCTGGTAGCCCAGGACAAGGCAAAGGCTCTATATCCTCTGTTTCTTTATACAAATCCATTAAATTAGCAAATTTCTTTTCAGCTAAGGTCATAGGCGTTGCCATTATTATTATCTTTCCACCTTTCTTTAATTCCACTGCAGGTTTTAAAGCAGGTTCAATGCCTATAATAGGGATATCATAATTTTCCCTTAAGTCATTTATAGTTACGCTAGTAGCTGTATTACAGGCCACTACTAAAGCTTTTATTCCCTTATTCATCAAAAAGTCTGTTGCATTAAAGGTTAACGCCTTAACTTCTTCTACTTTTTTAGTTCCATAGGGTGCATTTTTTGAATCTCCATAATACAAAAAATCCTCCTTTGGTAATAACTTAAATGCTTCTTTTAACACACTTATTCCGCCTACTCCAGAATCAAAAAAACCTATAGGCTTATCATTTATACTCAATTTTATCACCTCATCATATAAATATCATTTCTCACTCTATAATATATTATCAATAATATATATTATATAAATGTATGAATAAAATTTCTATTGACATATAAAAATTTTAATTATAATATATTGCATATATTATATACAATAAAATTATATAATGTTAAATTGATTGTATTTAAAAATTTGGGGAGGTAAATTATGTTAGATGATTTAGTATATGTTATTCCTAAAGAAATGCATTCCGAAGAGCAACTTAAAGAATTTTTAGTTTCCCATCCTGAAATAAAATTTGTGTCTTTAGTTTGTATCGATTTGGCCGGTAATGACACTGACGAAAAAATTCCTATAAAATTGTTTTTAGAGGACATGAATAAATTTATAAAAGGCTGTGTTCAAACAGACGGATCTTCCGTTGTCCTTCCAGGTATTGCAACTCTTAATAATGCTAAAGTTGATATGATTGTGGATATGGATGTTAACTGGTTTGTAGATTATAACTATGAACTTATAGACTCTAAAACCAAAAAACCGATCGGTACTCTTAGAATCCCTTGTTTTCTTTATCATGAAAATAAACCTGTCGATTCCAGATATATATTAAAAAAGTCAATAGAATATTTTAAAACAACTTTATTAAATTTAATAAAGGCTCATCCTGAATCTATATCTTCCTTTAATATAAAATATGAAGATATAGAAAAAGTAGATGTAACTTGTGCTACAGAACTAGAATTTTGGGTAAAAACTCCAAATGACGATGCAGAAGTAGATGAATTATCCACCTCTCAAGTTCTTCATGAGCAGTATTGGAATAGAACTAAAGGAAGTGTTAGGACTGCTTTAGAAGAGTCTTTACTACTTATGGAATATCACGGATTAGAACCTGAAATGGGTCATAAAGAAGTTGGTGGAGTAAAAGCTAAATTAACTAGTTCCGGTGGATTTACTCACATAATGGAACAGTTAGAAGTTGATTGGAAATATTCAACTGGACTCCAAGCAGCAGATAATGAATTATTAGTAAAAAGTATAATAAAAGAAACCTTTAGAAATAATAAATTAGATGTTACATTTTTTGCAAAACCTATAGATGAAGTTGCAGGTAGCGGAAAACATGTTCATTTAGGGGTTGCGCTTAAATTAAAAAATGGAAAAAGAATTAATCTTTTCTCTACAGATGAGAATCACTACTTAAGTTCTTTTGGCTATGCATCTATAATGGGTATACTAAAAAATTATGAAGTGATAAATCCTTTTGTTTCATCAACTAATGATTCTTTAAGAAGACTAAAACCAGGCTTTGAAGCCCCTGTATGTATAGTAACATCTTTAGGTCATACTGCACAATTACCATCAAGAAATAGAACAGTTTTAGTTGGAGTTATAAGAGACTTAGACAATCCTTTAGCTACAAGATTTGAGTTAAGATCACCAAACCCTCGTAGTAATACTTATCTAACAGTAGCTTCTTTATGTATGTCTATGATTGATGGAATAAAATATGCTACAGAAAATAATAAAGGTGAAGATGCTCTTTTAAAAGAACTTTCAAAAACTGCTGAAGAAGATACTAGCTATCTTCAGAAAGGAAGACAATATAGAAGTGAAGAAGATGTATTTGAATACTATACTGAAGAGGAAAGAAGTAAAATCTTTGGTACAGCCCCTTCTACTGTATATGAAAATATATGTTCCTTAGATAAATATAGAGACAAAATAGAAGTATTGAAATCTGGCGATGTATTTACATCTAAAATTGTTAATAGCTACAAACTAGCTGCTCTTGAAAGATGGTTAGTTGAAATAACAAATAGGATAATTCCAAATTATGTAGAAGAAATCAGAAGCTTTTCTCAATTGCACGAAGTAAACAAAGCCTCTGATTTAGATATCCATAACTGGTCCAAAATCAATGAACTTAGACAATGTTTAATGAAAGATACTTACTCTGATAAATCTTTATTTGGACAGATAAGAGAAGCTAAAGAAAATAATGATTATAAAACTATTTCTAATTTACAATTAGAAATAGATAAAAAAATGAAATTACTTAGAAAACTTTATTCTGATTACAAAAAAAATCTTTTAGATATATAAACAAAAAGCACACCCAGTATCAGGTGTGCTTTCATTATTATAATATTAAAATTCTCTTAATGGGAAAGATCTTATTACCATTTCCTTCTTGTTATTTATAGGCTTCCAAATTTCTATCCTATCAATTTTAGCCATTTCATGCATACCTACTCCCTTTAAATTGCTACAAGCAGATATGTACTCTTTAGCCGACCATTCTCTAGATGCAAAATTAGTATTTGCTAAAGACACATGTAAATCCCAATTTTCTATATTTTCTCTCACTTTAAAACCGTGCAATTTTAAAGTATCATTCATTATCCTTGCTAGCCTCATTATATAACCTTTGTTTTCTATCTTTAAATTAACTGATTTATAAGGTGGATCAAAACAGATAGCTCCATTTATTTCTACCTTAAATTTTTTATATGGTTTTATTATCTTTTCTATTACTTCCTCTAATTTATTAATATTAGGGTCTTCTATTACCTCAAGAGTTATATGTAACATGGGTAAATTTCTATATATTTTGTACTTTTTAGATATATCCCTCTGTATCTTTTCTATTTTATAGTAATCTTCTTTATCAAATAACGCTACTAAATAATACTTCATGATTAATTTTAATCCCCCGTACATCTATTTTATAGTATTATACCATAATATATTATGTTTTAAAATGTCAATAAATTATACTAATTTAATAAAAATCATACAATTATCATGTATAATTAAGAAAAGTAATAATAATTATTTCATCTATGGAATATATTTAAAATTTAAGGTTATAATTTAATAAAAATTGTATTATTCTATAGATATTATTAAAATTTAGGGTACATTGAATTTATTTCCATTTTTTTAAGATATTTTTCTTAAAATAACCCTTAACATTTTAAAATTTGGTGTTAAAATAATAAATAGTTATGATATAATATATTTTGTTACATAGGTTTGAAATTAACGATTAGTTTAAATATATAAATTCTAAAGTAAGGATGGATGCGGGGATGAGTAAATTAAAAATAACAGGAGGTAACCCCCTCTTTGGAAAAGTTGAAATTAGTGGAGCAAAAAATGCAGCAGTAGCTATATTACCAGCTACTATTATGGCTAGCAAAGGAGTTTGTACTATAGAGAACACTCCAAATATTGAAGACGTACATTGTATTGAAAGAATTTTAAATGGATTAGGTTGTGAAATTAAAAGGCAAAGCAATTCTATTTTGCAAATAGATAGTACTAATATAACAAAAACAGATGCTAATACTGAAGATGTAAGAAAAATGAGAGCTTCTTATTATCTTATCGGAGCTTTATTAGGAAGGTTTAAAAAAGCTAGAGTAGAATTACCTGGTGGATGTCCTATAGGTGTTAGACCTATAGATCAACACATTAAAGGTTTTGAAGCTTTAGGCGCTCATGTTGAAATAGAACATGGTGCTGTAATTGTTAAAGCAGACAGATTAATAGGGACTAATATATTTTTTGACGTTGTAAGTGTAGGTGCCACTATAAATGTAATGTTAGCTGCCACACTTGCTGAAGGCAATACTGTGCTAGAAAATGTAGCAAAAGAACCTCACGTAGTAGATGTAGCTAATTTTTTAAATAGTATGGGAGCTAATATTAAAGGTGCTGGGACAGATGTTATAAGAGTTACTGGTGTTAAAGAATTAAAAGGCTGTACTTATAGTGTAATACCTGATCAAATTGAAGCTGGTACATATATGATAGCAACAGCTGCCTGCGGTGGAGAAGTTACAATAAATAACGTAATACCTAAACACTTAGAATCTATAACAGCGAAACTTATAGAAATGGGCGTAGATGTTATAGAAAATGGAGATTCTGTTACAGTAAAATCTAAAGGTAATTTTAAAGGTGCTAATATAAAAACTCAACCTTACCCAGGATTTCCAACAGATGTACAGCAACCAATGAGCACACTTCTAACTATTGCAAAAGGAAGAAGTATTGTAAATGAAAGCATTTGGGAAAGTAGATTTAAACATGTAGACGAATTAAAGAAAATGGGAGCAAATATTAAAGTAGAAGGTAGAACAGCCATTATAGATGGTGTCCCTAAACTTACAGGTGCTATAGTAAAAGCTACAGACTTGAGAGCTGGGGCTGCTATGGTAATTGCTGGATTATTAGCTGAAGGTGATACCGAAATCCTTGGTGTAGAGCATATAGATAGAGGATACCCAAATATTGAAAATAAATTTAGATCTTTAGGCGCTACTATAGTTAGACTATAGTTAAGTTATGGTTTAAAATTTTATTATGATTTTTTGTTCTCTTTATAGTGGTAGTAGTGGTAATTCCATATTTATATCCTCTGAAAAATCAAAAATACTGGTGGATGCTGGGCTTTCTGGTAAAAGCATAGAATTAGCTTTAAGTCGTATAAAAGAATCTCCTTCATCTATAGATGGAATATTTGTTACCCATGAACATATAGACCACATAAAAGGCGTAGGTGTTCTATCTCGAAAATATGATATACCTATATACGCTAATGCTAAAACTTGGCATGCTATGAAAAAAAATATTGGTAAAATAAAAGAACATAATATAGAAATTTTAGATGGGAAATCTGTAGTTCTAAATGATATGGAAATAAACCCTTTTCCCATATCTCATGATGCTGCCTCCCCCTTTGGATATACTATATGTTCTAAAAATAAAAAGGCAAGTATTGCTACAGATTTAGGTGTCTTTTCAAAAGATATACAAAACATTTTAGAAGATTGTGATGTAGTATTGCTTGAAAGTAATCACGATACAGAAATGCTGAAATTTGGTCCGTACCCTTATACTTTAAAAAGAAGAATTTTAAGCAATATAGGCCATTTATCTAATGAAGATTGTGGTAGAGCTATAATAAACATTACTAACAATAAGTATAAAAATATAATATTAGGGCATCTTAGCAAAACTAATAATTTTCCTGAGCTTGCTTATCAAACTGTTTTAAATGCATTAAACTCTTCTGATATTAGAGTAGGTAAAGAACTTTCTTTATCCGTTGCTAAAAGAGATACTCCAAGTAACTATATAGAATTTTAGGGTAAGGTGATTAAATTTGAAAAAATCTATTAAATTAGCTTTTTGCTCATCTTTAATAATTTCTTCGGTATTTTTTATATCCTGTGAAAAAAAAGATAGCATAAGTATAAATAATAAAGATAAAATTAAAAATATAACACTTCATAATGAAAAAAATAATTTAGTAGATTTAAACTTATATTTTGATTCTACTAATAGCTCAAATAATGCTGAAATAACTAAAGAAGAAAGAATTATTAAAAAGGATGAACTTCTTGGTCAATTTATAATTGGAGAATTAATAAAAGGTCCTTCTGTAAATAATTCATTAAAGCCAATCTTCCCAAAAGAAACAAGACTATTAAGTTTTTCTATAAAAAACAATATAGCTTATGTTAATTTAAGCAGTGAAGCTTATTACTCTATGACTGCAGATAAGGAAGAGGCTTATCTAAAAAGTATCATTTGGTCTTTAACAGAACTTCCTTCAATAAAAAAGGTTAAGTTATTTATTGAAAATAAGGATATGTCTTCCCTTAGCAAAAATTTTAAATTTGATGATCCTATAGGAAGAGATGATATAACAAAGATAAATAAAAAAAATAATAAAAATAAATAAAAGGAGAATGTATCATGAGTTTGTATAAACAATGGACAGACATGGTTATCGATTATGTAAAAACTAAAGGAGAAGCTGCATTTTGGAAAGAATACGGCTCAATCGAAGAGAATGTTTATACCCAAATATTAGGTGAGCATAGCAGGATTATAGAGGGTACTGTAAAAGATTTGGCAGAAAAATTTAATACCCCTGTAGTGTTCTTCATGGGATTCTTAGATGGAATAAATGACAGTTTAACTAATACTTTAGATTTGGACAAGATAGAAGAAAGCTCTAACATTTCTCTTAAGATAGATTTTGAAAAATTATACTTCAATATGTTAGAAGCTAAAGCAGATTACTTATATAATCTTCCTCAATGGGAAGCTATACTTTCAAAAGAGAAAAGAAAAGAAATACACAAAGAGTGGGTTTCTTCAAAAACTATAGTTAAAACTAATAAAATTGGTAGAAATGAACCTTGTCCTTGTGGAAGCGGTAAAAAATATAAAAATTGTTGCGCAAAAAAAGCTTAAAACAAAAAACTTTTAATAAAATTATCTAGATAATTTATAAATACCTATGTTTAATAAATATAGAATCAAGAGGTTTATCATTAAATAAAATTGATTTAATGATAGGCCTTTTAGAGCTTTTCTAAAAACTTAAAATTATTAATAAAAGTATCTTAAATTGCTTTAAACTAGGAGGATAAAATGAATATATCTATAATTTCAGTAGGAAAAATAAAAGAAAAATTTTTAAAAGCCGCAATAGATGAGTACTCTAAACGATTAAGCAAATACTGTAAGCTAAATATAATAGAAGTGACCGATGAAAAAACTCCAGATAATGCCTCTCTTAAAGAAGAAAATATAATAAAAGAAAAAGAAGGTAATTTAATATTAAAACATATAAAAGATAATAGTTTTGTTATAGCTTTAGATTTAAAAGGTAAATCTATAACTTCAGAAGAATTCTCAAATCTTATAGAAAATTGTAGATTAACAGGTAATAGTGCTATTACCTTTGTCATAGGTGGATCCCTAGGACTATCCGAGCAGGTTTTGTCTAGAGCTAATTATAAGCTATCTTTCTCAAAGATGACCTTTCCTCATCAACTTTTTAGAGTAATGCTTCTAGAACAAGTCTATAGAGCTTTTAGAATATTATGCAGAGAACCGTACCACAAATAAAGGACAAAAAGCGGAAGATAGGGAAATAATTTATGTAAGAAAAGTTTTCAGAGAAAATATCAGAAGAAAGGTTTCATGAAATAAATTAAATTTACATCAGCAGTTGCTAAAATAAGACAAGGTGATCCTCGTAAAACAGTGTCAATTCCTTTATTATGATAAGATTGAATATAGTGATGGAATCTTATCATAATGAAGGAATTGCCAACCAGTTCTTCAATAGTAAGCTTAATAGCCTTGTTCAGTAAATTTTTGTAATCTACAATTATATAAGATATTCCTTGTAGATTACTTCCAATAGAAGCGAAGTAAGCAATATCAACAAGGTCGATTAATTTTTCTCTTGGGCAGATAACTATACAATGACCATAGACAATACAGTTTTTGGGCGAAACTCCTTCAGGGCCATTTTTTCCTAAAATTAATACATTTTATGCATTTTTCCTAACCTTGTATAGAATAATTGCTATGATTTGAGTTGCCATTCCAAAAGTGCAAACTCCATACCATCCAAAACGGGAATAGCTATAGGAACCTAAAAAGGAACCTAATGCTCCTCCGAGAAAAAAGCTGACCATATAAATAGTATTAAGTCTATTACGTGTTTTTTCGTTTAAGGAATGTACTCTTGCCTGATTAGAAACATTACAGGATTGTACTCCTAAATCTAGAAGAATAATTCCTAAAATAAGTCCCCAAATTTTAAAGCCAAATAGAAAGAAGAATAAATATGCAATTATAACTACGATTATACATATACCACTAGCAAATCTTGAACCTCTTTTGTCAGCTACTTTTCCAACTATTGGAGCAGCAAGAGCACCACTAATACCAACTAATCCAAGTAAACCTGCTGCTTCAGCTCCCATATTGTAATGAGAACTTTCAAGTAAAAATATGAGTGATGTCCAAAAGGCACTAAAAGCTGAAAACATTAAAGCACCATTAATAGAGGCTTCCCTTAAAATTGGTTCAGTTTTTATTAAGTGTATCATTGATTTTAACAGTTGAGTATATTTAATGTCAGAGATAGGTTCGCATAAGGGTATCAACTTCCTAAGAATAAGCATGAGAGCAAGCATCATAATCGCTGCAATAAGATAAACTGCTCTCCAGCCAAAGTAGCCGCCTAAGATGCCGCTGATTGTACGAGAAAGTAATATTCCAATTAACAAGCCGCTCATTATTGTACCAATAGTTTGCCCTCTTCGCTGTGGAGTTGATAGTTGTGCTGCTAAAGGGATAATAAGTTGAGGAATAATAGAAGTAAATCCAACAGCAAAGGAAGAAATTGTAAGAATATATATGTTTGAAGAGAAGACCATACTCATAAGTGAGATTATTGAGCATAAAAGCATTATTACTATTAACTTTCTCTTTTCTTTTATATCTCCCAAAGGCAATATAAATATCATTCCAATTGCATAACCTATTTGTGTAAGCATAGCTGCAAAGCCTATGCTTAATTGGTTAACATGAAAGGTTTTTGCTATATCAGCTAAGAGGGGCTGGATATAATATAAATTTGCTACAGTAAGTCCACAAGCCATGGACATAACTAAAATTAATAAATTAGTCAATATGGGTTTAGCTTCAAGATTATTTATTGATGAATTTGTTTTTATAACCTTGTTATTTGATTGATACATTTATAAATCACTTCCTTAGATTATGATAATACATTTCATCGAATAAAATTAGTAAAAATCTTTTCTTCTCTTTCTGGCTTTTTGATAACTCCTTGTTCATTTTCAACAAGTTTCATAAGCCAAGCCATATTCTTACCTAATATCCTCATTATTTGTATTCCTTCTTCGTCTTGCATTGCCTCACCTGGTAATCTTCCATTAATAATATTCCAATAGTTTGAAGTAGGAATGAGCATTTCAGAATGATTAATGTAATTATTCAACTGATTGAAGGTTGGAATTCCACCTGCACGTCTTACTGCTACTACTGCAACTCCAACTTTATGTCTTAGCATACTATCATTGGCATCTGCCACATGAAAAGCTCTATCTAAAAATGATTTCATTGTTCCAGCGATTGCTGAATAATGTACTGGTGATCCTAAGATTATTCCGTCGGCATCTTTCATCTTTTCAATCCAATCATTAACTGGATCAGTAGTAATAGCACATTTTCCATTCTTATTTTTTGTACAATATCCACAAGCAATACATCCTCTAATAGATTTATTCCCGACGTGAATTATTTCTGTTTCTATTCCTTCCTTTTCTAGTTCGTCAACAACTATTTTTATTCCATGATAAGTATTACCCTCCTTATTGGGACTTCCGTTAAAAACTACAACTTTCATTAATTTTTCCTCCTTATATATTTAATAATATTTACACACTTTACTAATATAGTAGGCATTGATTTAATTGGGGGTAGTTCTTGCACCAATTAGGTATCTCAGTAATTTAAGCTTTTCACTAATTGATTAAGCAAGTTTATAAACTAAACGTTCAGTTTATAAATATATAATATACTAAACGTTCAGTTTTGTAAATAGTTTTTTATCTTTAAAACAAAAAAATATATAGTATAATATACGTATAGTTTATTAAGTATATTATTATAAATTAAATACAATGGAGGTAATTATAATGGAGAAAAAATTGGGACGTCCCCGTAGCGAAAAAACTAAGCAGGCCATTCTTTCCGCTGCATATGAGTTATTGCTTGAAAATGGTTTTGGATCTGTTACAGTTGAGAAGATTGCTGAAAGAGCTGGAGTTAGTAAAGCTACTATTTACAAATGGTGGCCCAACAAAGCTGCTGTTGTTATGGATGCTTTTTTTGATGCTGCTGTTGTGAGACTTCCAATACCTGATACAGGATCAACTATTAATGATATGATAATTCAAGTAAATAATTTAGCAAAATTTTTAATTAGTCGAGAAGGAAAGGTAATTAATGAGATAATAGCAGAAGGCCAATTTAATGAAAAGCTAGCTGAAGCCTACCGCGCAATATATTTTAAACCTCGCAGACTTGATTCACGATATATTTTAGAACGTGGAATTTCAAGAGGAGAACTAAAGGAAGATTTGGATATAGAGTTAGTTATAGATTTAATTTTTGGCCCATTATTCTATAGATTATTAATAACGGGGGATATAGTAGACGAGGCTTTTATAAAGGATCTAATAAATTATGCATTTAAAGGTATAAAATAAAAGTTAATATTAATGATAACTTAATAAAATATTAACAGGAAGAAAATTGATTCTACTTATGAGTGGATAGAAGAACTTCAAATATTTTCAATAATTTGTGTTTATAATATAGATATAATTTAAATCGTATAATAAATTTTTATATCTTTAAATAAATGAATATGTAGATTAGTGAGATTATCATTGCAAGTCACATCAAGTTTTTATTCGTAGAGAATGATATAATACCTTATAGGGGTGATCTAATTGTCTGTAAAAACTATAGAAAATATGGTTAACTGGATTGAAGATAATATAATGAGGAATCCAACACTAACTGAAATGTCTAATTATGTTGGGTACTCTCCATTCTATTGTTCATCAAAGTTTCATGAAAACGTTGGAGTTACTTTTAAACAGTATATATCAAAACGTAGATTAAGTCTTGCTGCGATAAAAGTAAAGGATACTAAAGTTAGATTTTTAGATATAGCATTAAAATATGGATTTTCATCTCAAGAAGCCTTTACGAGAGCTTTTGTAGCCACTTATGGGTGTACACCCAATCAATATAGAAAAAGATTAACTAATATTCAATTATATATGAAACCTAATGTATTTCCAGTACCCCAAAATGAAACTCTTAGTGATTAATAATATTATTCAATAATAGAAGGAGAGTGAAATGATTAATAAATTAGGTAGAAATGATTTATGTTGGTGTGGTAGTCAAAAAAAATATAAAAAATGCCATTCTGCATTTGATAAAAGAATTGAACTTTATAAAACACATGGTCACATAGTTCCTCCTAGGGAAATTATAAAAAAACCAGAACAGATAGTTGGAATACGTAAAAGTGGGAAAATTAATACCGCAGTTTTAGACTATATTGCAGACCATATCCAAGCTGGTATAACAACAGAGGATATTAACCAACTTATTTATAAAAAAACAATAGAATTTGGTGGTGTACCAGCACAACTTGGATATGAAGGATTCCCCAAGAGCGTATGCACTTCCATTAATGACCAGGTATGTCATGGAATCCCATCAAAAAACATAGTCTTAAATGATGGAGATATAATAAATGTTGACGTTTCAACTATTTATGAAGGATATTTTTCTGATTCTTCTAGAATGTTCTGCATTGGCCATGTAGATGAAGATAAGAAAAACTTAGTTAATGTGGTGAAGGAATGTGTAAATTTAGGAATAAAACAAGTAAAGCCATGGGGATTTCTCGGAGATATAGGGCAAGCAATCCATGATCATGCTTTAAAAAATGGATACTCTGTAGTAAAGGAAATTGGTGGTCATGGTATTGGGCTAGAATTTCATGAAGAACCTTGGGTAGGTTATACATCAAAAGAAAATACAGGTATGCTAATGGTGCCAGGAATGATATTTACAATAGAACCAATGATTAATATGGGTACTGATGAAATATTCTTGGATAAGAAAAATGGATGGACTTATTATACAACTGATGGTAAACCTTCAGCTCAATGGGAAATAATGATATTAGTAACAAATGACGGTTACGAAATATTGGCATACTAACTTCATTATATAAATTTTAATGCTGCAATTAAATCACTATAGTTTTTAATCGCAGCATTAAATTTAATATAAAAATATTCTTTACCATTGTTCATAATGTATTATATCTTGTAATTTCTTCCTTGGCCTAGCTTTAGGTGATTCATTTGGATATCCAATTGTAATAATACTAACAACATATTTATCAGAAGGTATATTTAAAATTGGTCTAATTTCTTCTTGAGTAAACCATGCAACCCAACAAGTACCCAATCCTAAGTTCTCAGCAGAAAGTACTAAATGTTCTATAGCTATGGATGTATCTCTTATTATTTGTTTAAGTTCTTGTTGTGGGCTACTTTCATTCAGTGATAGCTCTATATCTTCTTTAATCCTAGAACGTATATCTGCAACACATACAATAAAAACTGGAGCAGCCATCATCCATTCTTGATTATGGGATATTTTAGCTAGCCTTTCTCTAGTAAAATCAGATTTTACTACAATAAAATGCCCAGGCTGTGTGTTAGAACCAGATGGAGCAATCCTAGCGCTCTCAATAATCTCAATTATTTTTTCATCTTCAACTGGCTTATCCATATATTTTCGTATACTTTTTCTTGATCTCATTTCTTCAAGCATACCTTTATCAACCTCCTTGTTCTGTTTATATTGTTTTAACATATAATCTTATTCTAAAATACGAGTATTCCCATTACAAGTACGCACTTATTTGTATTATAGTATCTAAAAATATACTATTGAATTAATAAGAATGAGGTACTACCAAATCTTAAAGAAATCACATTCAAATCATAATTATAAATTATAAGTGAAAATTAATATACTCCTTAACTAATATAATACTATAAGAGGCTATTTAGCTACATAACATAGTTTATATAACTAAATAACCTTATAATTTAAAAACTAATTAAACTTAAATAATTAGGACATAGCTCTTATAGCTCCATCTCTATATTGATTAGGGGTTAAAACCATAGGCATATTACCTAAATCCATTATAGATTTGCATCCTATAAACCCTGCTGGTTCCTTTGGGAATACTCCTGTATCATACATACAGCCTAATCCAGATACTTGTTTTATTATTACAATTTTTTTTCTTCCTGAATTTATCTCATCGACGTATTCATGAGTTTCATCACATAATATACCGCTTATATTTTTTAAATATTCTCTTATCTCTTGAATTATTTTATCGCAAGCCCTATGTGATGCCATAATTCCTTCTCTACTTCTAGCCCCACTATTTTTTAAAGTTACATCTACATGTATTATTATATCAGCTTCGGCAGGAGTTCCATTTTTATTAAACTTAATCTGATCTTTTAATATGCCCTCTGAAGATCCAATATTAGCTGCTTGAAATCCACCAACCTCTACTCCTGTTATCATAACAACTACACCTGTTAATACATGAGTTATTCCCTCTCCTATCTTCCCTTCTACCTTAGTGGCTATAGGAAAAATATCTAAGACAGAATTTATAAACATATTATGATTATTGGGATATATTATATTAATTTTTAAATCCTTAATTATATTTTCTTTTTCTAAATCATTAAGTTCTATATTATTTCTTAAATATAAAATTCCCTCCTCTATTTTAGTATTTTCCCCAAATAAAACCTTATTTATATGAAAGCTTTTAATGATGAGACTTTTTAATCTTTTTTTATCTTTCATATATTTCACCTCAACTTTAAATATTAAATTTGTTTCAGGTAAAATTATTCTATACTTTTAGCTATCTTTAATTTCTATTTATTATTTCTCTTCATCTGTAGTTTCAGAAGAGCTAAAGCTTTTATAGCATCAATTTCTACCACACTATTTTCACCTACAACTTCTGTTTCTATCCCCTCTGCAGTTTTATTAAAATCAATTATAGTATCCATATATTTATTTGTAACAACAAATGAAGCTTGATTCCCTACAAAACTCATCCCCACTACTGGAATTTCTTTTTTTCCTATTTCTTCAATAACTGTAGCAAAATCTACATGACTATTTCCCCAGCTGTCTATAGAAACTATGACACCATCAGCTCTCATAGCCTCTGCTAAGTCCGCTCCTCTTTCAGCAACAAATATCTTGTCTGAAACTACTTCTGGGGTTCCTTCCACTATAATACCTAAAAGATCTACTTCTTCATCCTTTGATACTACACTTAATAAAGGATCTCTAAAATGATGAAGAGTAGTTTCTTCAGTAGATGGACCAATTCCCATATGATCTCTCCTCCTTATAGTGTTATATTTATTTAAAATAGCAATCATAACTTTCACATTTATTAGATTTCTATAATTAACAACAATACTAAGTAACAAATAAAGAACTTATCTTTTTAAAAAGCACTAGACTTAAAAATCTAGTGCTTTCTAAAATTATTAATTTTGCTTTTTATATTTTAAACGTTATGTCTGTACTCATATGGTAACATGATTAATTCTCCAAATTCTTTCATCTTTGTCATTGCATTTAGTGAATCTTTTAATATAGCTGTTTGCATTTCTATATTATTTGGTTCTCCGGCATTAGATCCTATTGGCACATGAGCTGCTGCTATACGTGGCGCACCTTGTTGTTTTGCGATTGGTGGTAATGCAGCAACTATAATTGTAGATATTCCTACAAATTCTATTGCTCTTTGAACTATTGTTGCAGATCTATGACAAGTTCCACAACCTCCTGTTAAAAGAACTATATCTACACCTTCATCTTTAAATATTTTAGCAATAGCTGGTCCAGTTTCTTCTTTGAATTTTTGAACATTTCCGCCGCCGCCCATGAATCCAATTAATACAGGGGATACGCTTCCTATAAATCCTTCCTTAGCTAATTCATGTAATCTATCTATAGGAAGCATTGCATTTACATCTTTATTGATATCACTATTATCAAATCCACCATGTGTAACCATTAATTCTGAAGATGGTGTATCACTAGGTATTATTCTATATGTGAAATCTCCAGCTGTCTTAAAAGGTTCTTGTGTTTTTATATGAATTCCTCCAGCTGTTGCAAATCCAACCTTACAATCTTTTAATGCTTTTGTAAGTGGTGTCCAAACTGGTGGTGGTGTAACCGGTGCATAAACTTCAGATTTCATTCCTTTTGCAGTTGTTAAATTCATCTTATAATCTCCTCCTGTTTATATATTTATTTTAGTACCTTAGCATAGCTGATATATATTTCTACCTGATCATCAATTTCTAACTTCTTGTCTGTAAAAACAGATCTTAAAGGTAAATGGATAATACCCATTTTGCCTTTTAGCTCTATTTTTGCACTCATCTCTGTTATTTGTACAATTCTTCCGGTAACTAATTTAGGTGTTATCTCTACTTCCATAATTATTTCATTACTCCATCTGCTATTTTTTGATTTTCATCTATTACTTCTTGACTCCATTTACGATCTGCTGGCTCTATTTCAACTCCTGCTATTTTATTTTTAAGCATAAGAACAGCACGTTTTGCATCATCCATTGTTATTGTATTTTCACCTAGAAGTTCTGATTCAAATCCACCCTCGTCTTTATTTACTTCTATCATTGCATCCATATACTTATTACCAACAACTAGTTGTCCTTGGTAAGCTGCATAAGTTACACCTACAACATTAATTCCACGTTTTCCAATTTCCTCTATATTGTATGAAAAATCAATATGATTATTTCCAAATCCTTCTGTAGTTACTATGGCTCCATCTAACTTCATAGTATCTGTCATCGCACCTAATCTCTTAGATACAAATGCTTTTTCATCATTTACTTGAGGACTTCCTATAAATGCAACACCTACAATATCTAATTCTTCATCTGCTGCAAGTGCTTCTAAAACTGGCTCTCTAAAATAATGTCTTGTATCTTCTTTTGATGCTGGTCCTATGCAAGTAAGTGCATGTATTCCACCATCTCTTACTTCATTTACAGATAGTACAACAGGTACATTTCCAAGGTCAACATTTTGTCTTCCGCCATGTACTCCTGCTGGCTCTGTAGGCAACATTACATTATCATGCATTGCTCCTTGTCCCATTATTTCTTTAACAAGAAGTACACGTGGTCTTCCATGTCTCTTTACTTGATTAAATGTTTCTTCTTTTTCTGCTTCTCCTGCTGGAGTTTCTTTTAATACTTTTCTTATTTCTTGAATTATTACATCGCAAGCTTTATGTGCTGCATAAGGTCCTCTTCTTTCCATTCCTGTTTTATCTTGAATAATAGCATGAACTCTTACTATAATATCATCTTGATCTGGACAACCTGGTTTTCCATAAATTATTTTTTCATCAAGATAGCCTTCGCAAGAACCAAATTCATGTACTTGAATTCCTGCCTCATCTACTCCTGTAAGTATAAATACCATGCCATTTAATATATGAGTAATTCCTTCACCTAACTGTCCTTCTACCTTTGTAGCTACTGGAATGACATCCATTATTGTATTAGAATACACATGTCTATTGTTAGGCGTAATTATATCCATTTCCAATTTCTTAACAAGAGGGTCTGCCTTAAGAGCTTCTTTGCAAAGTTCTTCTCTTATAGTTAATACACCATCTTTAAAAGAAGTTTCTTTACCAAGCTCTACCTTTTTAACAGCAAATTCTCTTTTCTTTAATGTACTAACAATTTCATCTTCTATTTTTTCAGTTATACCTTCTGATGAATTTATATTTCCACCATTAAATGCTCCCACTGGGAACTCAAGATTTACACCATTCATTTGGTCAACCGTTAAACGAACAATGCCTCCACTGCATTGGGTTAGCTTATTGGCAGATATGTTTTCCACTTTATCTCCTCCATTTTGAACCTTATTATTTCCCTCTTTTACCTCTTCAACTATTCCCTCTAAAAGGTCAGCTGTAAGAGGAGTAAGACCATCAATATCTTTAAGTAACTTTGCTCCTATTACTTGTCCAATTTTTAATACATTTGATGGTATTTCTACTAATCCAGAATCCTCTAGGTCTGGTAATATATTTGGATCTTCAAGTTCTCCTGGACCAATTATTGTTCCCTTTGTAGTACGGCAACAAACAATTGCTGGATCTTTTTTGTGTTGGTTAACTGTTTCATTTGTAATAGACATATACTTCCTCCTCCTGTTATACTACTATTTTTCTCGACAAATCGAGATTATATATTGAACAAAGCATTAAACTTTGAACAAACCACAATTAAATAATTCATAAAAATTTATATTATTTTAATCTGCGAATTAATGGATGATTTACAGTACGCATTACATGATCTGTAAGATGATAAACAGGCATCTTTAATTTAGGTGCAACACACATAACTGTATTAGTACAATCACTGCAATTACTTATTAAAACAACCTCTGCACCACTCTTTTTTAGTTTAAGAATTTTCTCAGCTTGCCCTGGACAATTCCCAGGATCTTCACATTTCAAGTTTCCTTTAATCTCTACAGCTTGTTTACACTTCTCTACTCCTACTACATTAGCCCCCATATTTGTAGCTATTTCCCTTAATCTATTTTCATTACCTCCACAGGCACATACCAATAGTCCCATATTTCTAGTTTCTTTTAAAAATGGTATAGTTACTATTATTCCACCACTTGTTTTTGTAATAGGCTCATCTATTTGAGCACTACGTCCTGTAAAAGGTCCTCCAAGAATTATCTCTCCATATTCACCATCTATACCACCTGCGGCTTCTATAATTTCTCTTACAGTTGTGCCTATAGGTACATTCATAAATACTCGAGATTTTAATCCATTTTTTAATTTCCCTACTACAGTAATATTTTTACTTATAACTGGCTTTTTTAATTCTACTGCTTCAGCAATCTTAGCCAAAGTCTCTACATTAGAAACAACAGCATTAGCTTCTAATGGTAATTGACTTGGTTCAAGTAATTTTCCAAGAACTTCTCTAATTATTGCTCTTTCCTCACCCATAGGATACATATCAGGTAGTTCCACTATTTTAATATTGCTATCTTTTATTATATTTTTAAGTGAAGAAATAGCTTCAACATTTTTAGATTTTATTGCAAAAATCCCTTTACTAGCATTTACTGCTTCCATAGCATAGCATAAACCCTTATAAATAAGTTCTGGTTCATTAACAATTTGATTTATATTATGAGCCAATAAAGGTTCACACTCTACAGCATTAGCAATAACTACTCCGCCATTTAAATCAACATCCATTTTAATGTGAGTAGAAAATCCTGCTCCCCCCATTCCTACTATTCCAGCCTCCTGAATTAAATCCAATATATTATTGCTACTTTCTAAAGGTTTAAACTCATCTTTTTGTACTTCATCTGCTTCTATAATTATTTCATTTTCATCAATATTTTTAATTATTCCACTTACACTAGCATGTATATTGGCTCCCATACCTTCTGGAATAGCTATCAAAGTACCTTTTTCTATTCTATCCCCTAGTTTAACAACAGGTTTATTAATTTTCCCTATATGTTGTTTTAATAAAATAGAATATAATTTTTGCAAAATATGCACCCCCTTATTTCTACAGATTAATTAAATATTTATAGATTATAATTAGCTCTTAATATTTATAATTTAATAATTTATATAATCTTTTGCTCAATATATGTATAAGCAATACTTATGCCAACATATATAATTCTGTAGATTCCTATATTTTACCCAAATATATAATAAAAGACAAAATTAATATGTTAAAAATCCAACACAATTTTACCAATATATAGTTTATATCCTTTTTTGTACCAATTGGTGTATAATGGTTAACAAAGTATATTTCATTTTTTGACACACCTGTTAACTTTTTAAAAATTTTAATTATTCATAAAATTAGCTTATATACTAAGTTTATTGCTATCATTATATGTTATAGGAGATTTCTCCACTCTTATTTTTTAATTTTTTTATTATCTTATTAATTTAAAATTAAAAATCAATTCTCATTTATCGTTAAATATTTATCATTTATTATCTGGATTGAAAAGAAAATGTTTGCACAAAAAATTATTTAAATATAAAATGATTAATATAATATATTATAAATTTATATTAGGAGATGAGAGTTTTGAATAACACTTTAAATATAATAAAAAATAAAACTTTAACTTATGAACAAAAGGTTTTATCTCTTGCTCGTGAAGCTGAAAATTCATTAGATGTACTTAACCTTCCTTCAGATATACAAAATCTAAGAAATGAAGGTATTATATGTGATTTAAATGAAGGTGATGCACCTTATAGGCCTAGATATATTTGTCCTGATTACGAGAAATTTATGAAACAAGGAAGTGAATTTCTTAAATTAAATCCTCCAAAAGATATTTGGGAAGCTACAAATAATTTACTTATTTTATATAAACATGTTCCTTCTATAACTTCTATGCCTGTTTATATAGGAAATATCGATACTCTTTTAGACCCTTTTATAGAAGATGAATTAGAAGCTTATAAAGCAATAAAATTATTTTTACTTCATATAGATAGAACTATAACAGATTCTTTTTGCCATGCTAATATAGGTCCTAATGAGACTAAAGCTGGAAGACTTATATTAAAGGCACAAAGAGAACTTCAAACTGCTATACCAAACATAACTTTAAAATATGGAAAAGAAACTTCAAAAGAATTTGCTATAGATTCTATAAATACAGCTTTAGTTACAGCTAAACCTAGTTTTGCAAATCATGAAATCTTTTCAAAGGATTTCCCTTCCTATAACTATGGAATCGCTAGTTGCTATAATGGTTTGTATATATGTGGTGGTAGCTTTACTCTTGTAAGACTTAACCTTTATGGTGCTGCTAGAAAAGCTTCATCTGCAGAAGATTTCTTGGATAATGTTTTACCTGATGTTATGACAAAAATGAGTAGCTATATAGATAAAAGAGTAAATTTTATAGTAGAAGAAAGTAATTTTTTTGAAAGTAGCTTTTTAGTACGTGAAAATTTAATATATAAGGATAGATTTACAGCTATGTTTGGTATGTTTGGATTAGCTGAATGCGTTAATCATTTATTAAAAGCTAGTGAGTTAAAAGATAAATTTGGTCATAGTGAGAAAGCTAACGAACTAGGTATAAAAATAATAGAAAAAATGTACAATATAGTAAATAGCAACGTAAATAAACATTGCTCAGCTACAGATGGGCACTTTTTATTACATGCGCAAGTAGGTATAGAAACAGACAAAGGAACAAGTCCAGGTTGTAGAATACCTATTGGCGAAGAACCAGATTTACCTATTCATCTACTCCAAAGTGCTAAATTTCATAAATACTTTCCATCTGGTATAGGTGATATATTCCCATTTGAATCTACTGCAAAGAAAAATCCTGAATCTATATTAGATATAATAAATGGAGCTTTTAATGAAGGAATGAGATACTTCTCTCTTTACGCCTCTGATAGCGATGTAATCAGAATAACAGGTTATCTTGTTAAATTATCTGATATTAAAAAATTAGATAAAGGTGAGCAAGTTCTCCAAGACACAGTAGCTTTAGGTTTAGGGGCAGTTAAAAATTCTAGAATACTGGAAAGAAAGGTAAGAGATGATGCTTAGAGGATTAGTTAACAAAATAATACCTTTTAGTTCTGTAGATGGTCCTGGAAACAGGACCGCTATATTTTTTCAGGGATGTAATTTTGATTGTAAATATTGCCATAATCCCGAAACTATAAATACCTGTAAAGCTTGTGGAACCTGTGCCTTTGTATGTCCTTATGGTGCTGTAGAATTTTTAGGTGATTCTGTAAAATGGGATGAAAATAAGTGTAAAAACTGTGGTCTATGTCTAGAAAAATGTAAAAATAATTGTGGCCCTAGAAATAAATATATGAGTGTTGGAGAAATTATAAAAGAAATATTAAGAACAAAACCTTTTATATCCGGTATCACTGTATCTGGGGGAGAATGTACTCTCCAAAAAGATTTTTTAATAGACCTATTCGAAAAAGTTAAACTTTTGGGTCTTACTATTTTTGTAGATACTAATGGCTCTTTAGATTTTTCTAAAAATCCTAAGCTTACAGAATTAATGGATATGGCTATGGTTGATGTAAAATCCTTTGACAATGAAGAGCATAAAATGCTCACTAAAAGAGATAATGATATAGTACTTAAAAATGTTAGATATTTAGCTAGCATAGATAAACTGTACGAGATAAGAACTGTTATAGTTCCTGATCTTCTAGATAATGAAAATAACGTATTTGAAATAAGCAAAATTATAGCTTCTTTAAACCCTAATATAAGATATAAACTTATAAAATATAGACCTATAGGAGTTAGAAAAGAAAAAATAGATCCAAAAACTCCAACAGATAAATACATGGAAAATCTTAAAAACATAGCATTAAAAAATGGTTGTAAAGATATAATAATATTATAACCTTACATAGCATAAATTTATTGACAAACATTCTTTGCTAAAGTAGAATTAAATCAAATTTAGTTCAAATAATTAGAGAGGTTTTTTACTTCTTTAATTATTTGTTCTTAAAAATATACGTTACCTAACAGTGAAGATTGATCTGATCTGAAAGGAAAGTTATATAATTTAAATTGAGGTATTTAATACCTTTTATTTTGGTACTTTAACTTTCCCTTTGGGAAAGTTTTTTTATCTTGTAAAACTAATCTCTAATAAACGTTTATATTTAATATCTACTTTTATTACTAACTATTCTCAATAAAATAATTATGAAATTTATTATTTGCAATAGGAGGTATATTATGAAAAAAATAGCTGTTATTAGTGCTATACTGGAAGATCCGAAAAACTGTCAACAAAAATTTAATGAAATAATAGCTGATTTTAAAGGTATTGTAAAAGGAAGAATGGGTATACCCTTTGAAGAAGAAGGTGTATCTGTAATCTCCATTACTGTAACTGGAACTCTAGATCAAATTAATAGTCTCACAGGTAAACTAGGGAATATAGAAAATGTATCTGTAAAAACATCTATATCAAAGAAAGAGATATAAATATGAAAAAACTACTAAAAAAAATTATTGATGAACTATATGAAAAAAATAATACCTCAAATGATAAACTTTTATATTTGCTAAACAATATTGATAAAGATAGTAAAAAATATCTAATATCTAAATCTCATGAAACTAGATTAAAATACTATGATAACAAAGTTTTTTTAAGAGGACTAATAGAATTTACAAACTATTGTAAAAACAGTTGTCTATATTGTGGTATATCCTGTAGAAATAATAATGCTGAAAGATATAGACTGTCTAAAGAAGAAATTTTGAATTGTTGCAGGAAAGGATATTCTTTAGGTTATAAAACCTTTGTACTTCAAGGTGGAGAGGATCCTTACTATACAGATGATAAAATTATCAACATTATAAAATCTATAAAAAACTTATTTCCAGACTGTGCTATAACATTATCTATGGGAGAAAAAGACTATAGCACATATAAAAAATTTTATGAGGCAGGAGCTGATAGATACTTATTAAGACATGAAACAGCATCTAAAAGTTTATACGAAGAACTTCACCCTGATATGAGTTTTGAAAATAGACGTAGATGTTTAAAAAATTTGAAAGAAATAGGCTATCAAATTGGTGCTGGTTTTATGATAGGACTTCCTAATCAAACAAATGAAGATTATGTAAATGATTTAGTGTTTTTAAAAAAGTTAAAATCTCATATGGTTGGTATAGGTCCCTTTATTCCTCATAAGGATACCGTACTTAAAGATCAACCTGCTGGTACATTAGAAGATACTACTACATTATTAGCCCTTATACGATTACTCTTACCTGATGTTTTACTACCAGCAACTACAGCTCTAGGTACAATAAATCCCATGGGCCGTGAAGAAGGCTTAAAAGCAGGTGCTAATGTAGTTATGCCAAATCTTTCTCCTACTAATGTTAGAGATAAATATATGCTATATGATAATAAAATTTGTACTGGTGATGAGGCTGCAGAGTGCAGGAAGTGCATAGAAAATAGAATTAATAATGCTGGTTTTTCTCTAGATTTAACTAGAGGAGATAATATTTTATGGAGGCGAATATAAATGTTTATAAATCATGATTATATAGAAAATTTATTAAAAGAAGCTGAAAGTGCTACAAATGAAGATATAGAAAAGGTTTTAGATAAAGCCTGTAGTAATGAGAAGTTAACTCATAAAGATATAGCTATACTTCTCCAAATAAAAGACAAAAAATTATTATCTAAAATGTTTAAAATCGCTGGAAACATAAAAAAATCTATATATGGTAATAGAATTGTTTTATTTGCTCCTCTATATATTAGTGACTACTGCGTCAATAATTGTGTATATTGTGGTTATAAAAGCTGTAATAGCTTTGAAAGAAGAAAATTAACTCAAGAAGAAATTAGAACTGAAGTTAAGATCCTTGAAAAAATGGGACATAAAAGATTAGCTTTAGAAGCTGGGGAAGATCCTGTAAACTGTGATATAAATTATATACTAGAAAGTATAAAAACTATATATGATACTCAAAATGAAAATGGAAATATAAGAAGAATAAACGTTAATATTGCAGCTACGACTATTGAAAATTATAAAAAATTAAAAGCTGCTAATATAGGAACTTATATATTATTTCAAGAAACTTATCATAAACCTACCTATGAAAAAATGCATCCTAATTGCTTAAAAGATAGCTATGAATATCATCTAACTGCATTTGATAGAGCCATGGAAGGTGGTATAGATGATGTAGGTGCTGGAGTTCTTTTTGGTTTATCTAATTATAAATTTGAAGTTTTAGGATTAATGCTTCATAATCAACATCTAGAAGAAAAATATGGCGTAGGCTTCCACACTATATCAGTCCCTAGACTAAAAAAAGCTGAAGGAATGGACCTTAATATGTTTCCCCATCTAGTAGACGATGAAACTTTTAAACAAATAGTAGCTATACTAAGAATAGCTGTGCCTTTCACTGGTATAATATTATCTACAAGAGAAAGCGCAGAAATGAGAAAAGAAGTAATTGAATATGGTGTTTCTCAAGTAAGCGCTGGTTCTTGTGCTGGAGTTGGTGGCTACAAAGAAAGAGAAGAGGGAAAAAATACTAACCAATTTATCATTGCAGATCATAGAAGTCATTTAGATGTTTTAAAAGAATTAATTGATGACGGTCATATTCCAAGTTATTGCACAGGTTGTTATAGAAAAGGTAGAACTGGCGATAGATTTATGAGCCTTGCTAAATCTGGAAATATTCAATATGTATGTCAACCTAATGCTATAATGACTTTAATGGAATTTCTATTAGATTATGGTGATGATGAACTAAAGGAAAAAGGTGAAAAACTAATAAAAGAAGAAATAAATAAAATAGAAAGAGAAGATATTAAAAATACAGTTATTAAAAATATAGAAAAAATTAAAAATGGTGAACGAGACTTATTTTTTTAGGAGGATTTATGAATACTACACCTAATGCCAATAGAATTCATATAACTTTTATAGGTAAAACTAATTCTGGAAAGTCTTCTTTAATGAATGCAATAATAGGTCAAGATATATCTATTGTATCCTCTATAGAAGGAACCACTACTGATCCTGTAAGTAAGGCTATGGAACTTATACCTTTAGGTCCAGTTTTATTTACAGATACTGCTGGATTAGAAGATAACACTGGACTTGGTAAAATAAGAATTGAAAAAACTTTGAATACTCTTTTAAAAACAGATTTTGCTGTATATGTTATGTCTGCTGAAGATATTGATATAAATCTATATGAAAAAAGTATAAATAGATTTAAACAGCAAAATATACCTTATATAACCGTTGTAAACAAAATAGATACTGTGGATAAAAATACAATAAATGGACTAAAAAAAATAATAGAAAATCCTATATTTGTTTCCTCAAATGATATCAATAGTATCCTTAATTTAAAAGATTCAATAATAAACAATTTAAGCAAGGCTAAAGAAGATGATACTATCATGGGCACTTTACTTCCCTACAATAGCAAAGTAGTTATGGTAGTACCTATAGATTCTGAAGCTCCAAAGGGTAGACTAATATTACCACAGGTACAATTAATAAGAGATTGTTTAGATCATGGTATAAAAAGCTATGTAGTTAGGGATACAGAATTAAAATCTGCATTAGATGATATAAAAAATATAGATTTAGTTGTAACAGATTCACAAGCTTTTAAAAAAGTAGATAAGATTGTTCCTAAAAGTATAGGCCTAACAAGCTTTTCTATTTTGTTTGCTAATTATAAAGGTGATTTGAGAACTTTTGTAGAAGGAACTAAGGCTATAAATGCTTTAAATGAAGATTCTAAAATACTTATATCAGAAAGCTGTACACATAATTATTCTCATGAAGATATAGGCAGAATTAAAATACCAAACATGATTAATTCACATGTGGATAAAAAATTAAACTATGAATTTAAAATGGGTGGAGATTTTCCACAGGATGTGGATAAATACGATTTAATAATTCATTGCGGTGCTTGTATGGTAAATAAAAAATCTATGGATTCAAAACTTAAATTATGCAAAGAAAAAAATGTACCTATTACCAACTATGGTATACTAATTTCCTATTTAACAGGTATATTAGATAGAAGTATAGAATTATTTAATATTAAATAAAACATAAGTTTACAAACACTATTAAATTTATATATATAATAAACAACTTAAATAAAAAGTTGCTGTTTAAAATAGATTTAATTTTAATATAATAAATAAAAAAAATACTAATGAACATATAAGTT
>NZ_BAAAAP010000015.1:0-88794 GCF_054768215.1 Clostridium sp. CTA-1 | reverse complement strand
CAATATAATATATAGATTATTTATATAATATTTTTAATTTGTAAAATATAATTCAAATTTTATAACCCGAAAATTATTTAAGACTCCAGTTAAGGGGGGCTGGAGTCTAATTAGAGTATAGTATTTTTTTGTAGGCTAATAAAGTGTTTTTAGCACAATTATTCCAAGTAAGTTGAGAGGTTCTATTTAAACCTCGTTTTATTAATATGTTTCTCATGTTTTCATTAGATAATGCAGTATACATAGCTTTACATATACTATCAGTATCATAGGGATTTATTAGCATTGCTGCATCTTTTGTTATTTCTGGTATAGATGTTACATTAGATGTTATTACTGGAGTGCCACAAGCCATAGCTTCTATAGGTGGCAATCCAAAACCTTCATAAAAGGATGGATATACAAATAGTTCAGCACAATTATAAAAATAAGGTAAATCTTTAACGGATATAAATCCAGGAAAAAATACTTTATTTTCTATATTTAATTCCCGAACTCTTTCTATATATTTTTCGTATATTTTACCTTTTCTCCCTACTATAATTAAACAGATATCTTTCTTATATATGTTTATAAGATTATAAAATGCATCAATTAGTCCTAATATATTTTTTCTAGGACTAAATCCACCAACATATAAAATAAAATTTTTATTTATGTTATATTTCATTTTTAATATATTTCTACAAAAATCTTTATTTAATGGCATATATATATCTTCACTAGCTAAATGAGTTACAAAAATTTTGTCTTCAGGATAGTTAAAAGATTTCATTATATCTTTTTTTGAAAAATCAGAAACTGTTATTATACCATCAGAAGAAGAAACTATTTTAGGTATTTCTTCTGAAAATATTTTTAAATATCTATCGCTTACGGTTTCCGGCATTCTATAAGGAATTACATCATGTAATGTTATTATAAATTTACAATTTTTATTTTTAGGAAGTCCTACCCCATTTTGAGGTACGTGATAAATGTCCATGCTATTGTTTTTTAATATTGCAGGTAGGTTTACTTCATTCCAAAAATTTTTTGGAGAATGAGCATTTATATTTTTTATATTAAAATTATTGTTTAATTTTAAAGGAGAATTTGAAAATTCAGGATTAAAAATTAAATAATCATTTTTCTTATCTATTTTATTTAGAGAATTGATTAATTGGTAAGTGTAAGTGCCTATTCCAGTGCCTCTATACCAATAAGCAGGTCTTCCATCAATACCTATGCGCATAAAAATTTTCCTTTCTTAATTCATCATAATTCATTATATTAATTTAAAGGGAAAAGTGTTAAATTACTTCTAAAACTATAATAATACACATATAGTTTTAATAGAGGTGGTTAACTATGATGAGAGAATTTGAAATTGAAAGACAGTTTAATATTAAAATTGAAAAACTTAAACCTCATAGAGGAGTATATCATTTAAAAACTAATGAAGGAGATAGATGTTTAAAAAAAATTAATTATGGGGTACAAAAATTATTATTTGTTTCTGGTGCTAAAGAACATCTTATGAAGAATGGATTTAACTATGTGGACAATTATTTTTTAAATCTAAATGAGGAACCCTATGCACTGGTAAACGAAGATATATATACTTTGTCAGAATGGATAGAAGGGAGAGAATGTAATTTTAGAGACAAAGAAGATCTCATATTAGCAGCTAGGGCATTAGCTTATCTTCATATAGCATCAAAAGGATATGAACCTCCAGAGAATAGTAAGCTGAAAACAGATTTAGGTAGATGGCCAAATTTAATGAAAAAAAGAGTTAGATCTTTAGATAAAATGAGAGAAATGATAAGGAAGAATAACAATAAAACGGATTTTGATCTAAGTTATATAAAAAACATAGAATTTTACAAGGAATTAGGTAAGAGATCTATGAAAGTTTTAGAGGATTCTGCTTATATGGAAATATGCAAAAAAACTGAGGAAGAAAAAAGCTTTTGTCATCATGATTATACTTATCATAATATAATAATAGATAAAAATAATGATATTAATGTTATAGATTTTGATTATTGTAAAAGAGAAATAAAAACTTACGATATTTCTAATTTTATGATAAAGGTTTTAAAAAGAGTAGATTGGAACATAGAATATGCAGAACTTATATTAAATTCTTACACAGCTATAAATCCATTAAAACAGGAAGAGTATAGAACCTTATTTGCATTTTTATTATTTCCACAGAGATTTTGGAGATTAAGCAACAGATATTATTACAATGAAGTTACTTGGCCATCAAATACTTTTAATAAGAAGATGGAGGAATTGATTTCTGAAAAAGATAAATATATTAATTTTATTGAAGAATTTAAAAAAATATATTCACAAAAAGAATAATGAATATATTAAGGCATATGAAGCTTATATAGTTTTATATGCCTTAAATAGTTTTGTTAACAAATTTATTATAAGCATCATAGTATATAGAGTGATTGATTTATTAAGGTGGAGCTAAATTATATGGAAATAGGAGATATAGTTGTAAGAAAATCTTATAAAAAAGACATAACATTTAAAATAATAGATATAAAGCAAGAAGAAGACAGGGAAATATATACTTTAAAAGGTGTAAATGTAAGAATAATAGCAGATTCGCCATACGAAGATTTAGAAGAAGTATCAGTAGCTACTATGACTAAGAAAGAAGAAGTGTTTACTAGTAAAGTCAATGACTCTATAAAAAAAATATTAGATGATAGAAAATTTAGAGGGGAGGCTAAGGGAAAGCACTTAAATAAGAAAAGTAAGATAGAGAAAATGTATAGAACAAATAAAAATATAAAAACCAAAGAATTGTATTTTGGGAGGCCAGGTAAAATTCTTCATGTAGATGGAGATTCAGAATACTTAGATACATGTCTTAAGGTATACAAGCAATTGCAGTTAGATGTGGTTGGAGAGACCGTTTTAGAAAAGGAACAACCTAATAAGGTATTAAATTTAGTTAAGTTATACAAACCTGATATCGTAGTCATAACAGGCCATGATGCTGTATTAAAAGAAACGGAAAATTATACAGATATAAATAACTATAGAAACTCTAAATATTTTGTTAAGACTGTAGGGGTTTTAAGAGATTATGAAAGAAGTTATGATGATTTAATTATATTCGCTGGGGCTTGTCAATCTTGTTATGAAGCTATATTAGATGCAGGTGCTAATTATGCTAGTTCCCCAGGAAGGGTTTTAATACATTGCTTAGACCCAGTATTTTTATGTGAAAAAATAGCCTATACAAACATAAGTAATATAGTATCTATAGAGGACGCTTTAGAAAATACAATAACAGGTATAAAAGGAATCGGTGGATTGCAAACTAGAGGGAAATATAGAGAAGGGTTTCCTAAGTCAGAATATGTATAGAGCTTTATTAAATTTTGAATATATATATAATTTTAAGGTAATATTAAGAATAACAAGAAATTTTTAAAAAAATCGAAATATTTATATGAAAAATAATATTGACAAACCTTATAATAAATTGGTAAAATATAAAGTTGATTTGACATTTTCTATATTTTAATGTATAATGTAAAATGTAGAAAGAGGGTGTTAAATATGGAAAGAAGAAATGTCATCGCTAACATAAAAAGAGACATAGAAAGCCATGTTGGTGAAAGGGTAACTTTAAAAGCAAATGGTGGAAGAAGAAAAACATTTGTTAATGAAGGTGTACTAGAAGAAACTTACCCAAGTATTTTTGTTATAAGATTAGAAGACGACACCCAAAGGAAAGTGACATATAGTTATTCGGATGTATTAACAAAGACAGTTCAATTAGATTTTGTATTATAAATGGATTGGTACTTAATAAGTACCAATTTTTTTTTTATATGCATAATTCCCCTAAAACTATTATATAAATTATTAGTAGGCTTTATGGGAGGGATAAGTTAAATGGACTTGAATTTACTTAAAGAAAATATAGAATGTGAACAATTACTTGGAGAAAATTTTGTTAATACCCCTATAAAGGGGGAATATGTTATTCCAGATACTCATCCAGATGTTTATGAAGTACTTATGTTAGATGCTAAACCTTATATAACAAGTAAGGAAGTCATGCAAGATAAACTTTATATGGAAGGATATATAGACTATAACATATTATATCTTGCAAAAGAAGAAGAGAGAGGGGTTTTATACAATACTAGATATAGTAGCAAGTTTTCAAATGATATGCAGATAACTGGAACAGAAAAAGATATGTTATGCGAAGCTGAATGTTTTGTTGAGGATATGTATTGTAAAATAGTTAACGAAAGAAAAATATCTATAGAAGGCATAGTTAGATTAAAGGGAGCAGTTTATAAAAAATATAATTTTGAAATAATAAAAGATTTAGATGCACTGCAGGATATACAAATGCTTAGGAACCCAATTTCTATTGATAAAATAGCAGGTACAGCTACAGGAGAGCTTTTGGTTAAAACTAGTATAAAAATAGGAGCTGATAAACCAGAGGTAGGAAGTATATTAAAGACTAATTTAAATATTCATAAAAAGAAAATAACTGTATTAGATGATAAAGTAAGTGTAGAGGCTTTTGCTAAAATAGAATTAATATATAGGGCTAAGGAAAATAGAGATATTTGCTATATAGTGGATGATATATTTATAGATAAGGAAGTAGAATTAGAGGGAGTAAATTCTTTCATGGAAAGTTATACGGATTTTACTGTAGATGGAATAAATACAGAACCTAAAGAAGATGATTTAGGAGAAAGTAGAATTATAGATGTAGAAGCACTTGTTAAATCTAATACAAGGGTTATGTATAAAAAAGAAATAGAACTTATAGAAGACATGTATTCACCTAATATGATGTTAAATATGAATAAAGAAGATTATGAATTAAATGTTATGCAAGGCCATTCTAAAAATGAATGCATAGTCAAAGAAAATATAGAAATAACATCTGATATGCCTAGTATAAGAGAGATAATAATGACAGAAGGGAAGGCATATATAACAGACAAAAAAATAGTAGAAGATAAGGTAGTTGTAGAAGGAGTTTTAAATGCAGAAGTTATGTATAAAACTACAGAGGATGAGAAGTATATTTATACTTTAAAAGAAGATATGCCTTTTAGTTGTGCCGTAGACATACCAGGAACTAAAATAGATATGCAATGCATGACAAAGGTAGTATTAGAAGATATAGAAGCTAATATAGAAGCTAATACTGTAGCTATAAAAGCTTTAATAGAAGTATATTCAAGAGTTAATTATACATCACACAAAGAATTTTTAGTAAATGTGGAGCCAATGGAAGAAGAAGTTCCTGAAAAAAAATCTAGCATAACAATATATGTAGTACAACAAGGAGATACTCTTTGGAAGATAGCAAAAAGATATTATACTACAGTAGATAATTTAGTATTAATTAATGAAATTGATAATCCGGATGTTATAAAACCAGGACAAAAATTAATAATACCTGGTAAAGCTATTATATAATTATTTATAAGGTAAAACTTAATTTGAATTGAGTTTTTATTTTATAAGATAAATTTAGTGTTTATTTTTTATATATAAATAAAAAAGCTCTATATGACAATAATATTATAAGTATTGTTATATAGGGTATTTTTGTGCATAAAAATAGTTTATATGGAAAAAATAAAAAATATATATAAAAGGAAGGGGTATGTATTTTGCAAAAAAAAATACAAGGTAACCTCATAATCATAGGAGGAGCTGAAGATAAAAAAGACGGCAAAGATATATTAAAAGAAGTATGCAAAAAAATAGATAAAGATAAAGAAGAGCTATTAATAGCTACTGTAGCATCTGAACTTCCAGAGGAACTAGGAGAAGAGTACACAAATATATTTAAAAATTTAGGTGTAAAAAATGTAAAAACATTAAATATAAACAATAGAAAAGATACTCATTATGAAGGAAATATAAATTTAATTAAGAATGCATCTCTTATATTCTTTACTGGAGGAGACCAATTAAGAATAACAAGTTTATTAGGAGGAACACCCCTTTACAGAGCATTAGAAAGAGCCTATAAAGAAGGCTGTATGTTTGTGGGAACCTCAGCAGGAGCCTCAGTCATGAGTGATACTATGATAGTTTCTGGACTGGATGATGAATCACCAAGAAAGTGTACATTAAAAATGGCACCAGGATTATCACTTATAAAAGGAGTAATAATAGATCAACATTTTGCTCAAAGAGGAAGAATAGGAAGACTTTTAACGGGCATTGCAGAAAATCCTCAATGGTTAGGAATAGGTATAGACGAGGACACAGCTATTATTGTTAATCCAGAGGGGCAGTTTAAAGTAATTGGCTCTGGAGCAGTATATATAATAGATGGAACAGAGATAAGTGGTACAAATGTTTCAGAACAATACCCAGACGAAATACTATCTATATTTGATGTTAAATTACATGTACTTAAAAATAGAGATAAGTTTGATTTGAATTATAGAAGGCCTATATAACAAAGCATAGATGTTTTTGGAAAAGAGGAGGAAATATTACAACATGAAAATAGAAGATATAAGAGTATTTGAGGGACGAAATATTTATTCTCATAAAAAATGTATAAGAATGAATGTAGATTTAGAAGGATATAGTAATATATCTAGTAAAGAAATAGAAGGCTTTAACGAGACTCTTTTAAATTATGTTCCAGAATTAAGAGAGCATTGCTGTTGTGTAGGTAGAAAAGGTGGTTTTGTAGAAAGACTTTATGAAGGAACTTACTTATCTCATATATGTGAACACGTAATAATAGCATTACAAAATAGAATTGGTATAGATGTAAGTTACGGTAAAGCAAGAGAAATACAAGAAGAAAAATATTATATAATTTATCAATATAAATATAAAAATATGGCTATTGAGTGTGGAAAAATAGCCGTAAATCTAATTAATAATATAATCAATGGAAAAAAATATAATATGAAAATTAAAACAAAAGAATTAATATGTTTATTAAAGGCAGAGGAGCTTGGACCTAGCACTTCAGCCATAATACAAGAAGCTAAAAAGAGAAGTATTCCTGTTACAAAAATAGGGGAAGATAGTATGTTTCAATTGGGATATGGCATAAAGGGAAAAACTATAGAGGCAACCATATGTAATAGCACTAGTGCTGTATCTGTGGATATAGCTTGTGACAAATTACTATCTAAAAATATATTGATAGATCAGTGTATACCTGTTGCTGAAGGATATAAAGTGAAAAATTACATTGATTTATTATTTAAAGCAGAAAAACTAGGCTACCCAGTAGTTTTAAAACCACGTTTTGGTAACCAGGGTAAGGGTGTAGTAGTAAATATAAAAAACCAAAAGGATCTAGTAAATGCTTACAGCATAATAAATAAAAAATTCCAGGATATAATGATAGAGAAATATATCAATGGTAAAGATTACAGGGCATGCGTTGTAGATGGAAAGGTGGTGGCTGTAGCACAACGAATTCCACCATACATAATAGGTAATGGTAAAGATAGTATTTATGAATTGATAAAGGAATTGAATAGGGATGAAAGAAGAGGATATGGACATGAAAAACCATTAACTAAAGTAAAAATAGATAAAGACCTTAAAAATAATATAAATAAAGAAGGATATACTTTAGGGTATATACTTCCTAAGGGATATAAATTGGAACTAAGGCATAATGCTAATTTATCTACTGGAGGAGTAGCTATAGATTGTACTGATTTAATATGCAATGAAACAAAAGAAGTTTGTGAGAGAGTTGCTAAAGCTATAGGATTAAATATATGTGGAATAGATATATGCTGTAGTGATATAAGCCAGCCACTTAATGATAATGAAGGTATAATGGAAGTAAATGCAGCACCTGGTATAAGAATGCATCAATATCCTTATAAAGGAGAAAGTAGAAATGTAGCAAAGGCCATAGTAGATATGATGTTTAAGGAAGACAATGGGACCATACCTATTATATCTATTACAGGAACTAATGGGAAAACTACAACTACTAGATTAATAGCTCATACTTTAAGTCTTTTAGGTAAAAAGGTAGGAATGACAACCACTGGTGGCATCTATATAAATAATAAATGTATAGATAAAGGAGATACTACCGGATATTATAGTGCTAGGACTGTATTAACCAATAAAGAGGTAGAAGTAGCTGTTTTAGAACTAGCAAGAGGTGGATTAATCAAAGCAGGTTTACCTTACGATTTAGCGGATGTAGGTGTAATAACCAATATTACAGAGGATCATTTAGGATTGGGAGGCATAAATACTTTAGAGGATATGGCTTATGTTAAATCATTAGTAGGAGAAGCTGTTAAAAAAGATGGATATGTAGTAATAAATGCCGATGATAAAGCTAGTTTAAATATTATAGATAGGATGACAAGTAAAATTATATTATTTACTAAAAATAAAAATAATCCTATTGTATCTAAATATTTAAATAATAAAAATTTAATAGTATATTTGGAAGAAAATATTATATATTTACAGAATTTAAATGAAAATAAAGAAATAATAAATGTTAATAAAGCTCCTATAACATTAGGAGGAAAATTAACTTATAATATAGAAAACATAATGGCATCTATAGCAGCATTAATAGCATTAGGATTAGATATAAATACTATTAGAGAAGGCCTAGAAAGTTTTACTAATGAAGAACAAAATCCTGGTAGATTTAATATGTATAATGTACATGGAACAAATGTAATATTAGATTATGGACACAACATTGAAGGATATAAAGTGGTTTTAGAAAGTGTTAAAAAAATTGACCATAAAAGAATAATAGGAGTTATAGGAGTTCCTGGAGATAGAACCAATAGTAGTACGTTAAAAGTAGGTAATATCTGTGGAGAAAATTTTGATTATATCTATGTAAAGGAAGATAGAGACAAAAGAGGAAGAGAACATGGGGAAATAGCAGGTTTGTTAAAAAAAGGAATTTTAGAAATGGGATTTAAAAATTCTAAGTTAGATATAATATTAGATGAGGAAGAAGCTCTTAAAAAGGCTATAGAATTCTCTGAGCCAGGAGACTTGGTCATAATGTTTTTTGAAGAATTTGAACCAGCAGCAAATATTGTAAAGAATAAAATAAAAAAAGGCAGGCTAACAAAAAGTGAAACAGCTTTAGCATAGGATTAAAGCTACAATTTATGAATATCATGATTGTAGCTTTAATTTTTTTGATGTATTATATATTTTATAATATATTTTTGGGGAGGAATGAAATGTTATCAAAAGCTTATGCTAAAATAAATTTATCCTTAGATGTAATAGGAAAAAGAGAAGACGGATATCACCTTTTAAAGATGTTAATGCAAACTATAGATTTATATGACTTAATAGAAATAAAAAAAATTAAAAAAGGTATAATAATAGATTGTGATAGAGAGTATATACCCAAAGATAGGAGAAATTTGGCATATAAAGCAGCAGAACTATTTTTAGATAGATACAATATAGAGTCAGGAGTTAGAATAAATATAACTAAAAATATACCAGTAGCAGCAGGATTGGCAGGAGGAAGCACAGATGCAGCTACAGTTCTGAAAACAATGAGGGATATATTCAAACCAAATATAAGTAATGAAGAATTGAAAGAAATATCTTTAAATATAGGAGCAGATGTACCTTTTTGCATAGAAGGTGGAACCGCCCTTTGCGAAGGTATAGGAGAAAAAATAACGCCTATAAAAAATTTTAGAAATCAGATATTAGTATTAGTTAAGCCTAATTTTGGGGTATCTACAAAAGAGGTATATAATAATTTAAAAGTAGAAAAGATATATATTCATCCTAATATCACAAAATTAATAGAATCAATAGAAGAAACTGATTTAAAATCTGTAGCTAGAAATATGAAGAATGTCTTAGAAAATGTTACATTAAAAAAATATAAGACATTAAATTCTATAAAAAGTAATTTTATAGAGTTAGGAGCATTAGGAAGCATGATGAGTGGTAGCGGACCCAGTGTATTTGGATTATTTGATGATATGTTAAAGGCTCAAATATGTTATGATAATATGAAAGAAAGGTATAAAGAAGTATTTATAACAAGAACAATATAATAGCCAAAGGACCATAGAGATATGTTTTAAGAAGTATTTCTATGGCCTTTTTGTTATTTTACTATTTATGTATAAAATTAAAATTTTTGCTTAAATGAATAAATTAAAGTTATGAAGGAAAAAATACTTTAGAACTAATTTTAAATTTATTGGAGGATTTTATGGGAAGAATAATAGGTATATTTGATAACTATTTTATAGCTTTAGTATTAATCCAAGGGGGTATTACTATATTTATAGATGCTCCTTCTTTTAAAAACTCAAATATGATTAAAAGTTATAAGCAAGCTAGATATATTGGTATTTTTATTATAACTATAAGTTTAATATTATATATTCTGCAAAAAACATTGTTTTAAAAGAGTATATTTATTAAAATCTATTATTTTCAAGGTTAGTTCTAAAGGGAGTGTAAACAATGAAGGAAATAGTTAAGGATGAAATATATAAAAATATAGACAAAAATATAAAATATATAAAAGAATTACTAGAAGGTAGTTCTGATATGGTTTTTAGAGAATTTTTAATAGGAAATACAAAAGCTTTTATAGTGTACATAGATGGTATGGCGGATAAAAATTTGTTAAATGATTATGTTTTAGAATCGCTTATGTTAGAAGCACATAAACTGAATAGCATAGATAACATTAAAAATAAGATTTTAACAGTAACAGACTTATCAGAACAAGAAAAATTAAGCAAAGTCATAGATTTAGTGTTATCAGGAGAGACTTTACTATTAATAGATGGCATTGATAAGGCTTATGTAATAGCTACAAGACTTTGGCCTGTTAGGGGGATTGGAGAACCACAGTCAGAAACAGCAATAAAAGGAAGTAGAGATGGGTTTACAGAAACTATAAGATTTAATACTGCATTGGTTAGAAGGAGAATAAGAGATACTAGATTGAAAATAGAGTCTAAAAAATTAGGAGTAAGATCTAAAACCGATGTGACCATTATGTACATAGAAGATATTGTAAATCAGGATGTTTTAAATAATTTATATCATAGATTAGAAAAAATAAAAATTGATGCTATATTCGGAAGCGGATATGTAGAACATTTCATAGAGGATAATAAATGGTCCCTTTTTCCAACCACTAAAAGTACAGAGAGACCAGATGTGGTAGCTTCAGCTTTATATGAAGGAAGAGTAGCTATTTTAGTTGATAATTCACCCTTCGCTATTATAGTCCCTACTACTTTACCAAGTTTGTTTCAGTCCCCTGACGATTACTATCAAAGATGGATACATTCATCAATAATACGAATAATAAGATTATTTTCAATGATTATTAGTATGATATTACCGGCTATGTATGTAGCTGTAACTTCCTATCATAGTGCTATTATACCAACCAAGTTAGCTTATTTTATAGCTGCATCTAGAGAAGGAGTTCCTTTTCCCGCTTATATGGAAGCTATAATAATGGAACTTAGCTTAGCATTATTAATGGAATCTATAGTTAGATTACCAAAACCTGTAGGGTCTACTATAGGTATTGTTGGAGGACTTATAATAGGTCAGGCAGCAGTATCAGCAGGTATTGTAAGTCCTATCATGATAATTATTGTTTCTATAACTACTATAACAAACTTTACAGCCCCAAGTTATGATGTAAGTTCTTCGTTCAGGATAATTAGATTTTTATTAATTATAGCAGCATCATTCTTAGGGTTATATGGAGTGGTTTTAGGTTTAATAGTAGTGTTGATACATTTAGTAAGATTAAAAAGTTTTGGAATACCTTATTTATCACCTATTGTTAATCCAAGCATTAGTGATTTCAAAGATATGTATATAAGAGCCCCTATAAGGTCTTTTAAGAAAAGACCAGATTATATGAAAACTAGAGATAAAATAAGACAAAGATAAAATAGATTTGGAGGAATTAATGGTGAGGGATGAGAACTTTGTAACATCTTATAGTTTATTTGCTACCATTGTAACTAGTGTTATTGGTATAAGTGTATTTTCTTATGCTAGTGATCTTTCAAATATAGTTGGAAATGATGGATGGATAGTAATAATCATAAGCGCTTTAATTAGCTTTTTTTTAATATATATTATGTATTTAATAATAAAATTTAATAATTATAATGAATTCTATGAAATAGTAAGTGATAATTTTGGAGCAGTTTTAGGAAAACTTATAGCCTTAAGTTTTATTATGTATAACATTATATATATATCTAATGGATTAAGGGTTTTCATAGAGGAAATTAAATTATACTTATTAGAGAAGACTCCTACAGAATTTTTGATTATTGTTAGTATAATTGTAGCTAGTTATCTTATAAGAGGAGAGGTTGATACTCTTGTTAAATTTAATGAAGTAGCCTTCTGGGTTAGCTTTATTCCAGTTATATTTATACTAATCTTTGCATTTTATCAAGGGGATTTTACCAATTTATTACCTGTATTTGAAAATAAACCTACTAATTATATAAAAGCTACATGGACTACTATAAATAGATTTAAAGGAATAGAAATTATATTTCTGTTATTACCCTTTATGAAAAAAAAGAATAAAACTCCCAAAGTATTGTTTAATAGTTTATTTTTTATAGGTGTTTTTTATATTTTTATAGTAATTTTATCTATAATTATGTTTTCAACAGAACAGGTAAAAGTAATGCTTTGGCCAGGAATAACAATGATAAAGTCTATAGATATACCTGGCACATTTGTTGAAAGATGGGAAGGTATAATTATGGCTGTGTGGGTGTTGTTTTTCTTTACTACATTTACTAACACTTATTATTTTTCAGCAGATGTATTAAAAGATATATTACATATAGAAGATATAAAAATATCTTCTTTACTTATAGTGCCATTTATATATATTATTGCACTATATCCTGAGAATGTAGCTGAAGTAATGAGTGTAGAAAAAAGTTTAATGTCTATATTGTTTATTATAAATATAGTGGTTATTCCTATAATTTTATTTGCAATAAGTAAGTTTAAATTAAGTAAAAGAAAGGGTAAATATTAAAAGTAAGTATAAGCATAAATATATATTTAGGAGTTGTTATATTATGAAATCAAAAAAGTATTTAGTTATAATGCTTATATTATCAACTATATGTATGACAGGATGCTGGGATAAGGTAGAAATAGATAAAAAAGCATTTGTTTCCGTTCTAGGAGTGGATGCGGGAAAGGATATAGGAAAAGAAAAGCAGCTAGAGAAAATAAGTCCTGCTGCATCTTTTACAGGAAGTAAGTTTGACAAAATAAGAGTAACCTATGCTTTTCCGGATATAAGTAAATTAGGACCTGAAAAGGGAGGAACAGCAGCAGATAATACTATGTCAGTAGATGCATATTCAATGCAGGATAGTATGGATAAAATTGTAAATAAAAGTAGTAGAAATTTAAGTTTTGGACACTTAAAACTTATGGTTTTAAATACAAGTATTTTGGATTATAGCAATACTTTTAAAGAAGTAATAGATTATATACAAAGACAACCCGCTATAAATAGAATGATTTATATAGTTTTTTCAGAAGATAAAAGTGAAGAAATATTACGTTTTAAACCTAATATGGAAAAAAGTATAGAAAATTATATAATAGGTATGTTAGAAAATAATGAAAAAAATAATACGGCTTTTCCACTTACATTAAATGAATTTTTAGAAGAGACTAGCCAAAATAATACAGCTTTGATACCTGTTATTAATATAGATAAAAAAAATAAGGATCTTAAAATATCAAAAGTTGCTGTAATAAAAAATAATAAGATAAAAGGATATATAAGTACAGAGCAATCTAATAATATACAACTTATAAATAAAAAATTTAAAGGTGGAACTAGAACTATAATAAGAGATGGAAGCCCTTTAGACTATTCCATAGAAAACAGTGAAAGAAAAATTAAGTTAAAGGATAAAGAAAATTTGAGTTTTGATATAAAATTAAATTTAGAAGGCCAAATTAAAGGATATAATATTGATAAACAAATATCTTCTAAAGGGGATATAAATAAAATAGAAGAGGATTTAAATAAAGCTATAACACAAGAAATAAATGAAGTTATAAGGGTATCTCAAAGTGAGTATAATACAGATATCTTAGATTTAGGGGAATATGTTCATAAGTATCATCCTAAGCTGTGGAAAAAAATAAAAGGTAATTGGAATGATTTATATAAAAGTTTAGATATAAATGTTACTGTAGATACAAAAGTTAGAAGAATAGGAGCAATAAAATAATTTTTTAAAATTGAATATAACTATAATATTTGGTAATAATAACTAATAAATAAGATCAATGGGGGGAATATATATGAAAAGAATATTAGTTTTTATGTTAAGTATTATAGTTATATTTTTTATTGGCTTTAATTCTTTTAATTTAGTTTATGGGAGTACAAGCAGTGAACAAAAAAATATTTCAAATAAAATAATAAGGTTTCATGTCTTAGCAAATAGTGATAGTATAGAAGATCAAAGTTTGAAACTTAAAGTTAAAGATGAAATAATAAAATATATGATGCCAAAATTAGACAAAAGTAATAGCATAGATGAGTCAAGAAAAATATTAAAAGAAAATGATAAAGAGATAAAAAAAATAGCAGAAAATATCATAAATAAAAATGGATATAAATATTCAGTTAATACTTATTTAAGACAAGAGCAATTTCCTATAAAAACCTATGGGAATATAACCTTGCCACAAGGGCAATATGAAGCCTATAAAATCGTTATAGGCAATGGTCAGGGGCAAAATTGGTGGTGTGTTATGTTTCCACCATTATGTTTTGTTGATGTAACAAAAGGAGAAGTATCAACAAAGGAAACAGAACAAAAAATGAAAAAAGTATTAAAAGAAGAAGAGTTGAAGTCTATTAATAATTCAAAAAATTCTTATGAAATAAAGTTTAAAGTTGTAGAAGAGATTAATAAATTAAAAAAATAAAAAAAACTCTGTATTTGAAAATAATACAGAGTTTTTTTATAATAAAAATTTTTCAGCTGTTTTTATAAAATATTTTTCTATAGATTTAAACAAATTTTTATTTTTATTACTAATTATATGGTTAGATACATACATTTTATTTTTAGCAGAGTCATTTCTTTTGATGCTCATTAAAAATTTTAATAAGTTATAAATATCATTTCCAGAATTTGGCTTGGCGAATTTGTTACAATTTAAACTCATAGTTTTTAATGATGATTCAGATTTTAATAAATCACTTATTATATTTTTTGTATCTTCTATAGAGTCTATACTTATAGCTAAATTATGTCTTAATAAAAATTCTGCATTTTTTTCTTCTTGACCTGGTATAGGCGAAAAAATAGCCATTGGTATATTTGAAACTAATGCTTCTGTAATAGTAAGACCACCAGGTTTAGTTAAAAGCAAATCACAACATTGCATATATTTATTTACTTCATTAGTAAAGCCTATGATTCTAGTTTCCTTATCAGAATCTTCTTTTAATTTACTTAATTGGCTATATAGTTTTTTATTATTACCTGTTATTATAATAATTTGTATATTTTGTTCTATTTTTATTAATTCGCTATAAAGGTCAGATATTTTACCTATACCTAAACTTCCGCCCATTATTAAAAAAGTAGGAATATTAATATTTAGGTCTAATTCTTTTAAGGTTTTTTCTTTATCATATTTGTTTAAAAAACTTGGGCTAACAGGTATACCAAAATCAAAAATTTTATTTTTAGGAACATCTCTGGCTACCATCTCATCAATCATATCTGAATTAGATACTACATAAGCATCCGTATGCTCTTGAATCCAAAAACGATGAGGAGCATAATCAGTAAGTATAGTTAGAGAAGGTATATTTAATTTGTCCTTATCTTTCATAATAGATATCATTTCAGCTGGGAAAGGATGAGTACATATTATAACATCTGGGTCAAATTCATCTATTAAATGAGAAAGTTTGTAGTTCATAATTTTGCTCAGATTAGAACTTATAACTGTGGCTAAGCCTTCATCATCCTCTGAATGGTCATATAATTTCCCAAATAAAGAAGGAGTTACTTTTAATGTTTTCAAATAGCTACCTATAATAACTTTATCTATTAAAGGGTTTATATACTTTAATGTATCTATTATAGTGATTTCGGCTTCATTATTATTTAATTTTATATAAGATTTTAATGCTTCTGCTGCATGACTATGGCCACCTCCAGCAGAAACAGATAATATTAGAATTTTCATTTAGTCACCCTCTAATTTATTATGTAATAAATAAAATATGATTGTAGAAATAAAATTTAGTGTATGGGTTATACATTAACATTATATAGGATAAATATATAATTATAAATGTATTTAAATAAGTTTTAAGGATTTTTTAATATGAGAATATAAAATGTTAAGAAGTATTAAGAAGTATATTAAATATATTATATATTATAAATATAAAATAAATACTTAAATATTTTACAAAAATTAGATCGTATAGTCTATAATAACATAGAATTAAAAATAAGAAACCTATAAATTATAGTTATATATTCAAATAAATTTTATCAATTAATGAATAACCCCAACTATAAATACAGATAATAAAGTAAGAAATGTTGGGAGGTTAGGATATATGAAAAAAAGTACTAAAAGAATACTATATACTTTAACTGTAACATTGATAGTTGTTTTTTCAAGTACATTTGCTATTTTAATGACTTTAGAAAGAAATGATTATAGAAATTATCTTCAAGGTGAATATAGTAAAAATTTACATGAACTAATAACTTCTGTACAAAACATAAGAGTTAATTTATCTAAAGCACCTATTATAGGTTCAAGAGAGCAGGAAATAGTTACATTTGAAGAAATATTTAAATATTCATCTATGGCCAATGACAAATTACATTCATTACCTATAGACCAAAACACAATAACAAATACTAGTAAATTTTTATCCCAAGTGGGAGATTTTTCTAACAGTTTAGCAAAGTCAATAGTTAAAAATAATAATTTGTCAAAAGATGATTATGACAATATAGAAAGATTAAAAAAAGAATCACTTCAGTTAGAAAATCAATTAAATAACGTTGTTATGGATGTTAATGAAGGTAGAGTTAGATGGGGAGATATAAGAAAGAAAGTAAGTGGAGTATTAGCTAAAGAAAATCCAAATTCAATTAAAGGTCAATTTAATAATATACAAAAACAGGTTATGCAGTATCCTGCGTTAATTTATGATGGACCTTTTTCAGATAACACTTTAGAAATAACTCCTAAAATAAATAGTGAAAAAAAGATTAATGAAAATGAAGCAAAGAAAATAGCTAAAAATATAATAGGAAACGATAAAGTAGAATCTATTAAATTAGATACAAATGAAGGAAAAACTAATATAGCAACCTATAGATTTATAGTTAATATTAAAGGTAGGGAAGGTAAAAAAGATAATGTTACATGTGAAATTAGCAAGCATGGTGGAAAACTAGTATATTTAATAGATTCTAGAGGAGTAGGTCAACCTAAAATAGATAAAAAAAGAGCTATAAATATAGGAAATGATTATCTTAAAAAACTTAAAATTTCTAATATGGTACCTACATATACTTTAAATTATGATAATGTAGCTGTAATAAATTATGTATACAAACAGAATGATGTAATAGTGTACCCAGATCAAGTAAAGTTAAAAATAGCTTTAGATAAAGGGGAAATAATAGGAGTAGAATCAGAAAAATATTTAATATCTCATCATGATAGGAATATTAATAAAAATATAAAGGTTAGTGAAAAGGACGCAGAAAAGAGAGTTGGAAAAAATTTAAATATTACTAATGTTAGATTAAGCATTATTCCGACAGAGGCTAATACAGAAGTTTTGTGCTATGAATTTTCTGGAACTTATAAAAATGATAAATTTAAAATATTTATAAATGCCAATACAGGGTATGAAGAGAGGATATTACAAATACTAGATACCCCAAATGGTGAATTAACAATATGATATAATACAAATAAAGAGTGAATAATAGTGTATTCACTCTTTATTTGTATTATAATAATAATTATTGAAAAGTAAGTAATATGAAAAGAAGGGTGAGTTTAATGACAAGAGCTTTAGCTATGATATCAGGTGGCTTAGATAGTACATTAGCTGCTAAACTTATAAAAGATCAAGGAATAGAAGTAATAGGAATATGTTTTAGATCATATTTTTTTAATGAAAAAAATGCAGAGAGAATGACTAAACAGATTGATATACCTTTAGAAGTAGTGGATTTTTCAAAGAAACATTTAGAAATGGTTAAAAATCCTAAACATGGTTATGGGAAAAATATGAATCCATGTATTGATTGTCATTCTATGATGATGAAATATTCAGGAGAACTTTTAGAAAAATTTAATGCAGACTTTATAATAACAGGAGAGGTTTTAAATCAGAGGCCTATGTCACAAAATAAAGCAGCTTTAAATGTAGTAAAAAAAGAATCAGGATATGAACAAAAAATATTAAGACCGTTATGTGCCAAGATTTTACCACCTACAGAAATGGAGTTACAAAATCTCGTAGACAGAGAAAAACTTTTAGATATATCTGGTAGAAGTAGAAAGGTTCAAATGGATTTAGCAGAAAAATGGGGTATAAAAGAGTACCCTTCACCAGCAGGCGGATGTAAACTTACAGAGCCTAATTATGCAAAAAGATTAAAGGATTTACTAAAACATAAGGAAACTCCTGAAGAAAGAGAACTTGAATTATTAAAATACGGAAGACATTTTAGAATATCAGAGAATTGTAAAATAATATCTACTAGAACTAAAGAAGAAGGAGATGTTATTAAAAATTACTTAAGTTCAAAAGACTATATGTTTTTAGCTTGTGATTATAATGGTTCTACTGTGGTAATAATAGGAGAACCTAATGAAGATGATATAAAATTAGCAGCGGAAATAACAGGGCGATATAGCAAAGGTAAAGATGAAGATGAGATAAAGGTTAAGTATGGTAAAGTCAATACTAATTTAAATAATATAATAGAAGTAAAGCCAGCTTCTGATGATTATTTAAAAAAATTTATAATATAAAGAAAAGGAATGTAAGCTATGAAAAAGAAAGCACTTATCCATGTTTTAAGTTCTGTTCCAGAGGCAAAAGAAAAAAATGATTCAATAGAAGTGGTTACACCAGGAAACTTTTATAAAAAAGATAGGAATTATTATGCTGTTTATGAAGAAACTGCTATATCTGGAATGGAAGGTACTACTACTACTCTTAAAATAAGTGAAAAAAATTTTTCACTAATAAGAATGGGAAGTACTAGTACAAAAATGGACTTTGCACTAAATAAGAAAAATATGTCTATGTATAGTACTCCTTATGGTACTTTAGAGATAAATATAAACACTAAGAAATTAGATATAAATATAGATGATAATGGGGGAAGTATATATATTGACTATATTATGAGTGTAGCAGGACAAAAACCTCAAAACACTATATTAAATATAAATATATCGCCTGAAAAAAAATAAATATCATATGTATTTACATAATCAGTATTAACCCTCTTAAGATAGTGTTTTAATTATAAAATCCTTGCTTAAGAGGGCTAATGTTGTTTAAAAATAAACTATATGGACAAAATTATAATAAAAACCGTAAGAGGTGTTATTATGAATTATTTTACAAACTCAAAATATGAAAATATAATAAAATTGTTATGTAAATATAAAGGTATATCTGAATATGAAATGATAAACATAGTGAGAGATAATGAATGCAGGTATTTATTATTTTTATTATTAAGAAAATATAATTGCATAGAAATAGAAAACTTGAAAAAAGATTTTAATATTAGTGATTATGAAGGTATATGTAATAATATAGAGGAAGCAGAAAAGAAATTATTATTAAATAAAAAAATAAGAGATATGTTTTTTGAAGCAGGAGAAATTTTAGATAACATAAAATAAAAATTAACGAAAAAATATAGCACAACATAATAATTTGTGTTATTATATATAGGTATGTTTTTTGAATGCATAAAAATTTACATAAAATCGCGATTTTAAATATTAAAGGTAAGGATTATTATATATTAAAATTCCAATGATGTCAATAGATTTTATGTAAATTTGGTGCAGAATAATACAAACTTAAACTTTGGAGGTGAAAACTGCTTTATTATATATTAAAGCAGGAGAGCGTATGAGCACTAAATATATATTTGTAACAGGTGGGGTTGTTTCTTCATTAGGGAAAGGAATAACAGCAGCTTCTTTAGGAAGACTTTTAAAAAATAGAGGACTTAAGGTTTCAATACAAAAATTTGATCCATATATAAATATAGATCCAGGAACAATGAGCCCTTATCAACATGGTGAAGTATTTGTAACAGAGGATGGTGCAGAAACAGATCTAGATTTAGGCCATTATGAAAGGTTTATAGATGAAAATTTAAGCCAAAATAGTAATGTAACTACAGGAAAGATTTACTGGTCTGTTATATCTAAAGAAAGAAAAGGTGATTATTTAGGTGCCACAGTGCAGGTAATACCTCATATAACTACAGAAATAAAATCTAGAGTATATAGGGTAGCCAAAGAAAAGGAAGTAGATGTAGTTATAACTGAAATAGGTGGAACTATAGGGGATATAGAATCTCTACCTTTTTTAGAGTCTATAAGACAAATCAAATATGAAGTTGGAAGAGAAAATGTATGCTTTATTCATGTAACCTTACTACCTTTCTTAGGAAAAGCAGGGGAGTTAAAGACAAAGCCTACCCAACATTCAGTTAAAGAACTTAGAGGAATAGGGATACAGCCAGATATCATAGTTTGTCGATCAGAAAAACAGATATCAGAGGAATTAAAGGAGAAAATAGGATTATTTTGTAATGTAGATAAAGAGGATGTCATACAAAATTTAGACGCAGAAAATCTTTATGAAGTACCATTAATGCTACATAAAGAAAATTTAGATACTTTAGTATGCAAGAAATTAGGCCTAAATTACAGTAAAATAGATAATACAGAATGGATATCAATGGTGAATAATGCAAAAAATCTTTCTAAGAATACTACTATAGCTTTGGTAGGTAAGTATGTAGAATTACATGATGCTTATATATCAATAGTGGAAGCTTTAAACCATGGCGGTTATGCTAACGATACTAAGGTGAATATAAAATGGATAAATTCTGAAGAAGTAAATGAAAATAATTTTGAGCAGCATTTAAAAGATGCGGATGGTATATTGGTACCAGGTGGATTTGGCGATAGAGGAATAGAAGGGAAAATATGGTCTGCTAAATGGGCAAGAGAAAATAAAATACCTTTTTTAGGAATATGTCTGGGAATGCAATGTGCAGTAATAGAGTTCGCGAGAAATGTATTAAATTATAAAGGGGCTCATAGTGCTGAGATAGATCCAAATACAAAATATCCAGTAATAGATTTAATGCCAGAACAAAAGGATATAGATAATATGGGAGGAACTATGAGATTGGGATCCTATCCTTGTAAATTACTTAAGGGTACAAATGCAGAAAAAGCTTATGGACAAGAGATTGTATATGAAAGACATAGACATAGATATGAATTTAATAATGAATATAGGAGTAAGCTAACAGAAGCAGGTCTAATATTATCAGGAACAAGTCCAGATGATAGACTAGTAGAAATAGTAGAGATAAATAATCATCCTTGGTATGTAGCTGTTCAATTTCATCCGGAATTAAAATCAAGACCTAATAAACCACATCCATTGTTTAAAGATTTTGTAAAAGCTACTTTAGATAAAAAATAAATTTTATATATTATTTAAGATTTAATATATGTTAATAAACAACAACATCAGAATTTATAAAAATGAGTAATTTTGGTGTTGTTGTTTTTCTTGTATAAGCTATTAATTTATAGGAAAGATATTTTTAAAAGTAAATATTAAACTAATAATACTTGAAGGATTTAACATATATTTATAGAAATATAATAACAAGAGAAATGAAAAAGTTAATGAAAAATATATAAGTTTGTTATGAATTGTAAAATTATGAGAGGGGAGATGGAGTCCTATGATAATACAAACAGAATTAGGTATAGCTATTAAAAATACCTTTGGGAAATATGAATTAGTAGATTTTTCTTTATTCAATACTTCTAAAATAAATGAATATGAATTAGGGCTCACAATTAATAAAAGCAATAAAGGGAATATTGCAATTACTGTTAAGTGTCATATATGCAATAATATTCACAAATATAATTATAATATAGATGAATTTTTAAAAAGAGAAATTATTGTAGGCGGGTGTGAAATATTAGGCATACCATTATTTTACATAGGTAACAAATCTACCATAGAAGAAAGAGTATATAAACAAAATCAGATTTTTGATAAAATATATATGATGGTTTAGAGTAACTTTTAAAAGTTACTCTTTATTTTTATTTATATATGGATTAAAATACATAAATAGGGTATAATCTATTTTGAAAGATTTTCTAAAATTTAACTACTCTTTTTAACCTAAGTTTTGATATTTTCCTGTTATTTAATATATATAATTTAATAGAGAGAGGGGATTTTTTTGATAAATAAGGATTATGAAAGCATGACCGTTAAAGAATTAAGAGAAATAGCTAAAAAGCTTGATATAAAAAATATTTCTAAGTTTAAAAAAAGTGAACTTATAGAAGAAATAAAAACTTCACAGTCAACAGCTATAGAGAAAGATGGAAAAATTTTAGTTGAAAAAATATCACCTAAAGTTATAAAAAATGGAAACTATATACATAATAAAATCACTAAAGAAAATAGTGTCAATGAAGAAAAAACTAATTCTCTTATGAAAAACAGCGAAGAAAATAAAGCGGAAAGATTAAAAGAGATGATAAATGAATCACAAAGAGCTAAAGGTGTTTTGGAGATTATAGAAAATAATAATTATGGATTTTTAAGAGGACAAAATTATTTGTCAGGTCCCGAAGATATATATGTATCTCCATCACAAATAAGAAGATTTAATTTAAGAACAGGTGACGAAGTTGAAGGAAAAGTTAGAATACCAAAGGATGGAGAAAAGTTTAAAGCTTTAATATACGTAGAAAGGGTAAATGGAGAAAATCCTGAAAAAGCAGTAGGAAGAAAACCTTTTGAAAGCTTAGTACCTATATATCCTAATGAAAGGATTAAACTTGAAACAAGTTCACAAGACTTATCTACAAGATTAATGGATATAATATCACCTATAGGAAAAGGACAAAGAGGAATGATAGTAGCCCCTCCTAAAGCAGGTAAAACTACTCTTCTAAAAAAGATAGCCCAAAGCATTTCCCGAAATAATCCATTATGTAAACTTATAGTACTTTTAATTGATGAGAGACCAGAAGAAGTAACAGATATGCAAAGATCTATTAAAGGAGAAGTAATATACTCAACCTTTGATGAAGAGCCAGAGCATCATACAAAGGTTACTTATATGGTTTTAGAAAGAGCTAAAAGAATGGTAGAGCAAGGACAGGATGTTGTTATATTATTAGATAGTATAACAAGATTGTCTAGAGCATATAATTTAACTATTACCCCAACAGGTAGGACATTATCAGGTGGATTAGATCCTGGTGCATTAGTAATGCCAAAGAAATTTTTTGGGGCAGCTAGAAATATTGAAAATGGTGGAAGCTTAACCATATTAGCTACAGCTTTAACTGAAACAGGAAGTAGAATGGATGACATGATATTTGAGGAGTTTAAGGGTACTGGAAATATGGAAGTACATCTTAATAGAAAACTTCAAGAAAGAAGAATATTCCCTGCTTTAGATATTTATAAATCAGGTACAAGAAGAGATGATTTATTATTTACAGATTCTTTAGAAAAAGAAACTGCATTTAATATAAGAAAGCTTCTTTATGAGGAAAATAATGTGGAAAATGTAACTGAACAAGTTTTAAGTATATTATCTAAAACTAAGACTAATGAGGAATTTGTAAATATAATAAGCAAAATGGATATGAATAAAAATAATAAATAGAAAATAAATAAAACCTAATCCGAAAGATTAGGTTTTATACTATTTAACGTCTTCGCTAGATAGGTTGAATTTTTTCATGAATTTATCAACTCTTCCACCAGCATCAACTATTTTTTGTTTTCCAGTAAAGAATGGATGACATTTTGAACAAATTTCTACTTTTAATTCTTTATTAGTTGATCCAGTTGTAAAAGTATTACCGCATGCACATTTAACTACAACGTCATGGTTATATTCTGGATGTATTCCTTCTCTCATTTATTTTCACCTCTTTCGAATTGGTCTTATCACTATTTTAACTACATTATTATAACATAGGCATTTAAATGAAGTCAACAAATTACGGATATTGCATAAATTACTTAAAAATACTAATATAATAAAGAATTAAATAATTATATGTAAATTTTTCCTATAATAAATTCTTTATTATACTAATTAGTTTTGATAAAATATACTTGTTTATTAAAATGGAGGTGTTTTTATGTATGGTCCCAAAGATCATGGGTGGATTGAAGTTGTAGCAGGTCCTATGTATAGTGGCAAAACGGAAGAATTAATAAGACGGATAAGAAGAGCGGAAATAGCAAAGCAAAAAGTTCAAGTTTTTAAACCTGAAATAGATAACAGATATAGTAAACAGGATGTTGTGTCTCATGCAGGAGATAAAATTCAGTCAGTACCAGTTAAAAGTAGTAAAGAAATATTAGAAAAACTTTTAGATGATACAGATGTAATAGGGATAGATGAAGCACAATTTTTTGATGATTCTTTGGTTGAAATAGTAAGTAAAATAGCTAATAATAATAGAAGAGTTATTTGTGCAGGACTAGATATGGATTTTAAAGGAGAACCCTTTGGTCCAATGCCTAAACTTATGGCTATAGCAGAATTTGTAGATAAAATACAAGCCGTATGTATGGTTTGCAATAATCCAGCTACAAGAACTCAAAGACTTATAAATGGAAAGCCAGCGAAAAAATCTGACCCAGTAGTATTAATAGGTGCACAAGAGTCTTATGAAGCTAGATGTAGAAAGTGTCATTGTGTTCCAAGATAAATAATGAGGTGATTAAGTGGGGAAAAGTACTAGCGTTGGAGGACAAGCAGTTTTAGAAGGGGTAATGATGAGAGGGAAAAAGGGTATAGCAACGGCAGTTAGAAAAACAAATGGAGAAATAGTTGTAAATAAAGAAGACTATACACCTTATACTAAAAAAACTTTTTTCTTTTCTCTACCAATAATAAGAGGTTTTGTATCTCTTATCGAATCTTTAGTAATAGGCATAAAAACTTTAAATTATTCTGCATCATTTTTTGAAGAACAGGTTGAAGAATCTAAATTTGATAAGTGGTTTAATAAAGTTTTTAAAGACAAAGCAGATAACATTTTAATTGGAATAACATTACTAATATCTTTTATTATATCTGCAGTAGTATTTTTTATTTTTCCAACTTTTATAGCTAATTTTTTTAAAAAAATAGGTATACAAAGTACTTTATTATTAAATATAATAGAAGGAATAATAAGAATAGCTATATTTTTATTATATATTTTATTAATAAGTAATATGGAAGATATAAAAAGAGTGTTCCAATATCATGGAGCAGAGCATAAGACTATATTTTGTTATGAAAATCATATGGAACTAACACCTGAAAATGCTATAGAATTTACAAGATTTCATCCAAGGTGTGGAACGAATTTCTTGTTTTTAGTTATGATTGTAAGCATACTTTTATTTTCACTTACAGGATGGAGTAACATATGGCAAAGAATTTTATATAGAATAATATTATTGCCTGCGGTTTCAGGGGTTACCTATGAAATTATAAAATGGTTAGGTAAAAGTAATAGTAATTTTGCAAAAATCATAGCATATCCAGGGCTTATGTTACAAAAACTAACAACTAAAGAACCTGATTTAAAGCAATTGGAAGTAGCTATAATGGCTTTAAAAGCAGCAGAAGGAATTGAAAATTCAATGGAGTGATGTTAATTTGTTATTAAAAGATTTGCTGGTAGAAGGATATGGTATTTTAAAAAAAGAATCTATAGATAGCTATCAAATAGATACTCAACTTTTATTAGGGAAAACATTAAAAAAAGATAGATTGTTTATTTTGACTAATCCTGATTATCATATAAAAGAGGAAGAGAAAAAAAAATATTTTCAATTAATAGACCTTAGAAAAAATAAAATGCCTATGAAATATATATTAGGTACAACTGAATTTATGGGACTAGATTTTAATATAAAAAAGGGAGTATTAATACCAAGACCAGATACAGAAATATTAGTAGAAACGGTTTTGGAGGAAATAAAAAATAAGAATTATAAGCAAATTTGTGATGTTTGTTGTGGCAGTGGTATTATAGGAATTACTATAGGATATACTTTAAATAATACAGAAATAATTTGCTATGATATAGAAGATGTGCCATACAATACTACTAAAGAAAATATACTTAAACATAATCTTCAAGATAGAATTAAAGTTTTAAAAAGTGATTTACTTACAGAAGCAATAAAAGGAAAAAGAAAGTTTGATATTATAGTGTCTAACCCACCATATATAAGGGAAGATGTTATTGAAACACTTATGGATGATGTTAAAAAATATGAACCCTTTGAAGCTTTGTGTGGTGGAAAAGATGGATTGTTTTTTTATGAGGGGATAATAAAGCAAAGTTTAGAAGTGCTAAATGATGGGGGAACCATAGCTTTTGAAATAGGTTATGATCAAAAAATACAGGTTTCTCACATTTTACATGAGTATGGTTTTAAGGATATATTATGTATAAAAGATTTAGCTGGAAAAGACAGAGTTATAAAAGCTAGAAAGTATTAAAATTCACAGGTTAGTTGTAAATGCTTTATAAAGTATGATATAATATAAAATTGTGAAAATATATATACGGAGTGAGAAATAATGTTAGAAAGACTTAATTTTATAGAAAATAAATATGAAGAACTATCAAATAAAATAAGCGACCCTTCAGTTATGGCAAATCAAAAAGAATGGCAAAAACTTTGTAAAGAGCATGCTGATTTAGAAATTATAGTTAATACATATAGAGAGTATAAAAAAGCACAAGAGGATTTAGAATCAGATAAAGAGATGTTAAGAGAAGAATCAGACAAAGAACTAAGAGAAATGGCACAGGAAGAAATAAAAGAGTTAACTTTAAAGTTAGAAGATTTAGAAAGAGAATTAACTATATTGTTATTACCAAAAGATCCTAACGATGATAAAGATGTATTTATAGAAATTAGAGCAGGTGCTGGTGGAGATGAAGCGGCTTTATTTGCTTCTAACTTATTAAGAATGTATACAAGATATGCAGAAAGAAAAAACTGGAAAGTAGAAACTATGAGTTTAAATGCTACGGACATAGGTGGATTTAAAGAAGTTACTGTAGCAGTTAAAGGAAAAGGAGCTTATAGTAGATTAAAATATGAAAGTGGAGTTCACAGAGTTCAAAGGGTTCCAGATACAGAATCAAGTGGCAGAATTCATACTTCTACAGCTACTGTAGCTGTGCTTCCTGAAGTAGACGATGTAGATATAAACATAAACGCTAATGACTTAAGAATCGATGTTTATAGAGCCTCAGGTCATGGTGGACAGTGTGTAAATACTACAGATTCTGCTGTAAGAATAACTCACTTACCAACAGGTCTTGTAGTTACATGTCAAGATGAAAAGTCACAATTAAAAAATAAAGAAAAAGCAATGAAGGTTTTAAAAGCTAGATTATTTGAAGCTGCAGAAGCTGAAAGAGCAGCATCTATAGCAGAAGATAGAAAAAGTCAAGTTGGTACTGGGGATAGAAGTGAAAGAATAAGAACTTATAATTATCCTCAAGGAAGAATTACAGACCATAGAATAGGTTTAACATTATATAAATTAGAAACTTTTTTAGATGGGGATATAGATGAAGTTATAGAAGCTTTAGTTACAGAAGATCAAGCGGAAAAAATGAAAGATTTAGGTAGAGTTAACTAATATTAATTAAGGAAAGAAGAGGTAATTATGGATTTAAACAAAGGCCTTAGAAATCAAAAGAGATCTTATAAAAGATTTGTTGTGATTATGAGCTTTATTTTTATCCTATTGCCTCTAATTTTATATTTGTATAATAAAATTTATGATATTTTTTATGTTAGCTATTTAATTATAATTGAAGTTCTAATTATAATGGCTATAATAATTAGAACAGACAGAGAAAAATTAAAATTTGAATATTCTAATAATAGATTGAAGATTGTATTAGGGATAATAAATAGAAAATTAAATATAGTTTGTGATAAAGTAGCATTAGTTCACATAGAGCAATATAACAATATATATGATATAGAAGATTTTAGGATAGTATTATTAACTACATCAAAATTTAGAAATAAAAGAATAATAAAAGTTAACGAGAAATTCCTTAAGTTACATAATTACACTGCAAATTTTTATTATAAACTTAAAAAAATTGATCCTGAAAAAGATTTTTATTATACAATTATAAAAAGGGGAGGACTTAAAAAGTATTATTTATTAGATGCACTATATAGAACTTGCGTATATGCTCATTTTACAGAGGAATGTATAGAAAAAATAAAAGAACTTAGAAAAGAAATAGAGATGGATTAGAATATTTGATAAATTATAATAATAAATATCATATGTAAACAATAAAAAAAAGGTGATTTTTTGAGTAAACTTTTATTTATTATTGTAATGGGAACTATTATATCTTTATCAGGGACAATGATAGGAGCTATAATAGGGATATCTTTAAAAGACCCTTCTGAAAAACTTCTTTGCAAATTCATGGGATTTTCAGCAGGCCTTATGTTGTCTATAGTGATTTTTGATTTAATACCAGAAGCTTTAAATACATGGGATTGTTTTGGAGTTTCAATTTTTTTAGTACTAGGGATACTAATTGTATATTTTATTGATAAAAATACAAATAGTATAGATATAAATATGCATAAGAAGGTAGCATTTATGACGGCTCTAGGTCTTATATTGCACAATTTCCCAGAAGGTATATTAATGGGTGTTGGGTTTCAAGCAGGAAATAGATTAGGGCTGAAAATGGCACTTATTATATCCATACACGATATACCAGAAGGTATAGCGGTGGCCACTCCTTTAATAGCATCTAATGAAAAAAAGAGTAAAACTTTGTTTTATGTTTTTCTTACTGCAATTCCTACATTGTTTGGTGTATTCTTAGGTTCTTATATTGCAAATATATCTAAAAATTTTTTAAGTATACTTTTATCACTTGCTTCAGGAATAATGATTTATGTTGTATGTGCTGAAATGATTCCAGAATCAAGAGACTTAGGAGATAAAGTTACCTCATATTTTTATATGATAGTAGGTATTATAGCTGGATTGATTATAATAAAACTACTATAAAACTTAGGATGGTGTTTATTATGAAAACAAAAGTTGTGAGATTAGATGAAAACAATATAGATGAGCATGTCATAAGTAAGGCTGGAAATATATTAAGACAAGGTGGGCTTGTAGTATTTCCTACAGAAACTGTATATGGATTAGGAGCTAATGCTTTAGATAAAGATGCAGTAAAAAAAATATTTGAAGCAAAGGGGAGACCACAGGATAACCCTTTAATAGTTCATATTTCTAAGGTGAAAGATATAGAGAAATTAGTTGAAAAAATACCACCTATAGCTCAAAAATTAATGGATAAATTTTGGCCTGGGCCTATGACTATAATATTAAAGAAAAAAGATATAATACCAAACGAAACTAGTGCAGGTTTAGATAGTATAGGAATTAGGATGCCATCTAATAAAATAGCAATGGAACTTATTTCTATGGCAGGTGTACCTATAGCTGCACCTTCAGCAAATTTATCAGGGAAACCTAGCCCAACAGATTTAGAAACCTGTGTAGGGGATTTAGATGGTAGGGTAAATGCAATATTAGGTGGGGATAATTCTGAAGTAGGTGTTGAATCTACCGTAATAGATTGTACAATTGATCCACCTTGTATTTTAAGGCCAGGTGGAATAACATTAGAAATGTTAAAAGAAGTAGATTCTAATATATATATTGATCCAGCTATAATGAAAAAGCCAGATAAAGAATTGAGACCAAAGGCACCAGGTATGAAATATAGACATTATGCACCAAAGGCTCCATTAAAAATAATTAAAGGGGATTTAAATAAAACTATTGAAAAAATTAATGAAATGGTGCAAAATTATATAGATGCAGAAAAGAAGGTAGGAATTATTGCTACAGATGAAACTATAGACAATTATAAAAAAGGTGAGGTGGTTTCTATAGGAAGTAGAAAAGATTTAAACACCATTGCCCATAACTTGTTTTATGTTTTAAGAACCTTTGATGAAAAGAATGTAGATTTAATTTTATCTGAAGCATTTGAAGAAAAAGATATGGGAGTAGCTATAATGAATAGGCTAAAGAAGTCAGCTGGCTATGATATTATAAATTTAGATTAGGAGGTACTAATGAATATATTATTTGTTTGTACAGGAAATACCTGTAGAAGTTTTATGGCAGAGGCTATATTTAATTCTTTAAATGATATGGAAGAAATAACTGCTAAATCAGCAGGTATAGCTGTGGTGCCTGGAAGTGTTTCATCAGGTAATGCTTGTAAAATAATTAATGAAGATATTAATATAGACCTATCTAATAGAGAAGCAATTCAATTAGATGAAGAGATATTAGATCAATCAGATCTAATACTAACTATGACATATTCAGCTAAAGATTTATTATCCAATTTATCTCAGGAGGATAGTGATAGAATTTTTTGTGTAACTGAATATGTAGGGCAAAAAGGTGAGATTTTAGATCCTTTTGGTGGAGATATAGAAGTTTATAAAAGTACTTATAAACAATTAAAAAATGTCATTTTATTATTATTAAAAAAATTAAAAGAAGATAGACAAAACTAATAGGTGGTTTATCTTCTTTTTTTGCAAAAATTAATATAAATAATGTGGAGGTGTTTTAAATGAAAATAGCTTTAGGAAGTGATCATGCAGGATTACCTTTGAAAAATGAAATAATAAAACATTTAGAAGGTAAAGGAATAGAAATAAAAGACTTTGGTACATATACAGAAGAATCCTGTGATTATCCAGATTATGCACAAAACGTTGCAGAAAAGGTTGTAGCTAAAGAATTTGATTTTGGAATATTAGTATGTGGAACAGGTATAGGTATAAGTATAGCTGCTAATAAAGTCAAAGGAGTTAGAGCAGCTTTGTGTAGTGACACTTTTAGTGCTCATGCATGCAGAGAACATAACAATGCTAATATATTAGCTCTAGGCCAAAGAGTTGTAGGTGTAGGATTAGCATTAGATATAGTAGATAATTTTTTAAATGCTAAATTCCAAGGTGGAAGGCATGAAAACAGAGTCAACAAAATGATGGAAATAGAAAAATAATATAAGAGATAACTAGGAGGAAACCATAAATGAGTAAAGTAACACAAATAGGACATCCATTAATTCTTCATAAATTAGCCTTAATTAGAGATAAAAATACTGGTTCTAAAGATTTTAGAGAATTAGTAGAAGAAGTAGCTATGCTTATGGCTTATGAAGTTACAAGAGATTTACAAGTAGAGGAAGTTGAAATAGAAACTCCTATATGTAAAACAAAATGCAAAATGCTATCAGGTAAAAAAGTAGCAATAGTTCCAATATTAAGAGCAGGCTTAGGTATGGTTGGTGGCATGACTAGTCTAATACCAGCAGCAAAAGTGGGACATATAGGACTTTATCGTGATGAGGAAACTTTAAAACCTGTAGAATATTTCTGTAAATTACCTCAAGATATTGGTGATAGAGATGTAATTGTTACAGATCCAATGCTTGCTACAGGAGGATCTGCCAAAGATGCAATAACATTATTAAAACAAAAAGGAGCAAAACATATAAGATTAATGTGTCTTGTAGCAGCTCCAGAAGGAATTAAAGAAGTTATGGACGAACATCCAGATGTAGACATATATGTAGCTTCTGTAGATGAGAAACTTAATGAAAAAGGCTATGTAGTTCCAGGCTTAGGAGATGCAGGAGACAGACTATACGGAACAAAATAAGAAAATTACGACTTAACCGCCCTTAAAGGTTGATAATTAAAACAAGAAATACTTTTAGTCAATAGATAGCTATAAAAATAAAGGAATGCTAATATTAGTTCACAAATAAAGTGTTCTGATTATTTTTATAGATATCTATTTTTCCTAAAAGTATTTCTTGTTTTAATACCTTTAAAAGCTGTTATAATAATTAATATTTAGGTTTATATAAGAAAATTTTAGTTTAAGTGGATATCTAAAATCTATCATTTTGATATAGTTACTTACTAATGGGAACAATTGAATAGCCGCTTCATATGTAATAATTATTGACATAGCCAGAAATCTTTAGTAGATATTTTATATAGTTCAAAATTATTTTTCATTAGAAATATTAAACTAGAAATAAGTTGTTATAAATAGAAGTTGCAAACTAAGTAGGGATAGTAATGACTTCAGTAAGTTCATACGAAATAAAACTTGCTGAAGTCATTATTTTTATTTTATTAAATTTGTTTGCTACCGCAAATGCTTTAAATATAATTTGAATTTCTTAGCGAATTGAGACGCCTTTGTAGCCACACATCCCTTTTTAATAGGTTGTGGTATAACTTACTTTAAGTCGTAATTTTCTTAAAATGTTCTTAAATACTTTTAATTATTTGGGTTTTATTATAGAATAAAGTAGAGTTATAATTAAAATTTTATTTATACTATATATGGAGGGCGTAATGGATAGAGTAGATAAGAACAATTATTATTTAGATATATGTGAGACTATTTTAGAAAGAGGCACATGCCTTAGAAGAAACTTTGCTGCTATAATAGTTAAGAATGATGAGATAATGGCAACAGGGTATGCAGGAGCACCTAGAGGAAGAAAAAATTGTTGTGATTTAGGATATTGTAAAAGGGAAGAGCTAAAGGTACCTCGAGGTACTAGATATGAACTTTGTAGATCTGTTCATGCAGAACAGAATGCTATCATATCTGCTAGAAGACAAGACATGATAGCATCAACTATGTATTTAGTTGGTAAAGAATATAATACTGGTAAATATGTGGCCAATGCTGGTCCTTGTTCTCTTTGTAAAAGATTTATAATAAATTCTGGTATTGATAAAGTAGTTATAAGAGATTCAAAAGAAAAATTTAGAATTATACAGGTTGAGGAATGGATAGAAAATGATGATTCATTAGATGGTGATGGATCTTATTAATTAAAAATAAATTGATTTATAGCTCTTTTGTTTATCATAGCTGGTTTGGCATAGTTAATGTTGATTAAATAATAAGTCCTGTAATTAGATTAAGGAGAGTTTTATAATGGATACAAAATTATACATAATTGGAGCTATTACAGCTATAGTGCTATCAGTTATTTTAACACCTATAGTAAAAAAAGCTGCATTTATACTAGGTGTAGTAGATATACCTAAGGATGAAAGAAAAATTCATAAAAAACCTATACCACTTTTAGGTGGTATAGCAATATACATATCTTTTGTAGTTGCCTTGATATTAAAAAAAGGCCCTCTAACTTTAGAAGAAATAGGAATAATATTAGGATCTACTGTTATAGTTATAGGTGGATTTATTGATGATAAGTATGATATTTCTCCTATAAAAAAGATTATATTTCAATTAGCTGCAGCTATTTGTTTAATAATGTGTGGATTAAAAATACAATTTATAACTAATCCTTTTGATCAAGCTACATTATATGTGGGATTGCATGCTTTGGCTATACCTATAACTATATTATGGGTCATAGGTATAACTAACGCTTTAAATTTAATAGATGGTCTTGATGGATTGGCAGCAGGAGTTGCATTAATTTCATGTATTACAATGTTTGTAATAGCTGTTTTAAATCAAAGATGGGAAGCAGCTATATTAACTAGTATATTAAGTGGTTCTATATTAGGATTCTTGCCTTATAACTTTAATCCAGCATCCATATTTATGGGGGATACTGGATCCCAACTTTTAGGATTTTTGCTAGCAGCTATATCTATAGAGGGAGCTATTAAGTCTGCTACAGCTTTTGCTATAGTTGTACCAATATTAGCATTAGGATTACCTATATATGACACATTATTTGCTATGATTAGAAGAAAAATAAATGGAAAACCAATAATGCAAGCAGACAGGGGTCATCTTCATCATAGGCTTTTAGATATGGGATTAACTCAACGTCAAGCAGTTATAATAATGTATTTAATAAGTGCTGTATTAGGAAGCTTTGCTATAATAGCTATGCAAATAAGTAATCAAAAGTCATATTTTTTACTTACAGCAATAATGTTAGCTCTTATATTAATAGCATGGAAATGTGGATTTTTTAGTCATAAAGAATAAGGAGGCAAGGAAAGTGGATAAGATAAAAACTATTACTATATTTGGAACTAGACCAGAAGCTATAAAAATGGCACCTTTAGTTAAAGAACTAGAAAAAAGAGAAGAAATAGAAAATAGGGTATGTGTGACAGCACAACATAGAGAAATGTTAGATCAAGTTTTACAATTATTTGATATAAAACCAGATTTTGATCTTAATATAATGAAATCAAAACAAAGTCTTACAGGTATAACTACAAGAGTGTTAGAAGGATTAGAAGAAATTTTTGAAAAAGAAAAACCTAATTTAATATTAGTTCATGGTGATACAACTACAACTTTTGCAGGAGCCTTAGCAGGTTTTTACAAGCAAATAAAAGTAGGGCATGTAGAAGCTGGATTAAGAACTTTTGATAAGTATTTTCCTTTCCCAGAGGAAATGAACAGAAAACTTACAGGAAGTATAGCAGATTTAAATTTTGCCCCTACTATAGGTTCTAAAAATAACTTATTAAGAGAGGCTATAGATGAAGACAGCATATTTGTAACAGGAAATACGGTTATAGATGCTATGGAGTTTACTGTAGAACAAGATTACGTTTTTGAAAATAAAGATTTAAATAAAATAGATTATAAAAATAAAAAAGTAATAATGGTTACAGCTCATAGAAGAGAAAATTGGGGAGAAGGTATAGAAAATATATGTAATGCATTAAAAACTATAATAGAAAAATACAAGAATGTGGAGATTGTATATTTAGTTCATTTAAACCCAGTGGTAAGAGATACAGTTTATAGTATCTTAGGAGATTTAGAAAGAGTACATTTATTAGATCCATTAGATACAAAAGAAACACATAATTTAATGAATAAATGTTATATGTTAATGACAGATTCAGGTGGACTTCAAGAAGAAGCACCTCATTTAGGTAAACCAGTTTTAGTACTAAGAGATGTAACGGAAAGACCAGAAGCTGTAAAAGTAGGAACAGTTAAGCTTGTGGGGACAGATAAGGAAGTTATAACTAAAGAAGCCTCCGATTTAATAGAAAACAAACAAAAATATGATGTTATGAGCAAAGCTATAAATCCATATGGGGATGGTAAGGCATCAACTAGAATAGTAGATAGTATATTATACTATTTTGATAAGATAGAAAAAAGACCAGAAGAGTTTGAAATTAATAAATAATAAAACAAAATATGGGTAAAATAAAGAGCAATATAAATATTATTTATTTATATTGTTTTTTTATTAAAAACAATTGAAAGAATCAAAAACCATTAATTCATTATTATTTTGCGAAATTGTAACAATTACTATATAAAACAGTGATATTTATAATGAATTTATAATGAATTTATAATGAATTTATAATTAAATTATAAGTTTTCTGAAAAAAATTATGAAAATTGAAAAAAAAGTATAAAAAAATTATGAAAAACAAAATATTTGGAATTGTGAATTAAATGATGAAATTGCATAAAATGTTTTAAAACATTCTTACAGTAAGGAATTCATATTTATTTGGAGATAAGTAATGGTTAAAAGTATGTAAAACGTTTAAATTGCCAATAATAGGCCTAAAAGGTGATAAATAAGTATAATTAAAATTTTGACTATTATACTATAAGTTATATAATAAGTTATCACAAAGATGACTCCGGAGGATTTGTAATTGATAGCAGAAATTAAAAAAATGATTTCTAAAATAATAATATTTAATATCATTATAGGAACAATTTTTTTTATTACTATTAGTTTTATTTTTAATATTAGATATGGTTTTTATTTTTTAATAGGATTAATATTATCTAATGTTAACCTGTTTATAAATGCTAAAATCACTAATATGGTAGTAGTAAAAAATAAAAGTCCTATATTTTCTATGCTAAGTTTTTTTATTAGAATTATTACCGTGTGTGTAATAGGCTTAGTATTGTCTAAAAACAATACAAAAAATATTATTCCTTTTTTACTTGGATATAGTTCAAATTTTATATCTATAATATTTTATGGAACAAATTTAGGTAAAAATGAAGTATAAAAGGAAGTGATGAATTGGAAAAGATTTTACCATTATTTTATATTAATTTGTTTGGATATAAGTTTGGTATTACTTCAACTTTAATAACTCAATGGGTAATTATTGTAATAATATCTTTAATGAGCATTATATTGACAAGAAATCTAAAGAAAGTTCCAGATAAAAAACAAACAATTATGGAAATAATGTTAAATTCTGTTAGGGGTTTAGTTAATGAAAATATGGGACCAGAATTTAAAAAATTTGTCCCATATGTAGGAACATTAATGATATATCTACTACTTATGAATTTAATGGGATTATTAGGTTTAAAACCACCAACTTTAGATTTAAGTCTAGTGGCAGGAATAGCAGTAATATCTTTTATAGTAATACAAGGATATGCCATAAAGAAAAGTGGAGCAACACATTATTTGGCAGGATATGGGAAGCCGTATTTGTTTTTATTACCTTTAAATATATTGGAAAGGATTATGTTACCAGTATCTTTAAGTCTAAGGTTATTTGGTAATATGACTGCAGCAGTACTTATTATGGACTTGGTTTATTCAGCTTTATCTAGAGTAAGTTCTTTTGCACAATTGGTAATACCTATTCCATTCCATATATATTTTGATTTGTTTGATGGAACAATTCAAATGTTTATATTTGTTATGTTAACTATGATTAATATAAAAGTAATATCAGAACATTAATTAAGAAATATAATTTTTTTAAATTTAAGGAGGAATTTGTTATGGATCCAAAAGCATTTGTATCAGGAATGGCGGCTTTAGGAGCAGGAATAGCAGCATTAGCTTGTATAGGAGCAGGTATAGGAACAGGTAATGCTACAGGAAAGGCAGTAGAAGGAGTTTCAAGACAACCAGAAGCAAGTGGTAAGATTATGAGTACTCTTCTTATAGGTAGTGCTTTTTCAGAAGCAACAGCAATTTATGGATTAATAGTAGCATTAATTTTAATATCTAAGGTAGTTTAATTTTATAAGTATCTATTTACATAGGAACTTATAAAATTAAAAGCCGAAGGGAGGCTTTTAATATATGGAAATAAGCATTCCGCAAGTCATAGCTTCAATATTAAATTTTATTATACTGCTTTTAATATTAAAACATTTTTGGTTTGATAAAATAACTGCTGTAGTTGATTCAAGACAAAATGAAATAATAACTAAAATAGAAGATGCAGATAGAAATCAAAAAATAGCATTAGATCTAAAAGAAAAAAATCAATTAGAACTAAGCAATGCAAAAAAACAAGGTAAAACTATAGTAGAAGATTATAAATCAAAAGCTGAAACAGTATATGAGGACATTGTTAAAGAAGCTCATGAAGAAGCAGATAGAATAATAGAAAGATCAAGATTAGAAGCGGAAAGACAAAAGAAAAATGCGGAAGATGAAATAAAGACAGAAGCAGTAGAACTTGCTGTATTAGTTTCTTCTAAAGCATTCGAAAAAACTATAGATGATCTTGAGCATAGAAGACTTATAAAGGATTTTATAAGTAAGGTAGGTATATAGCTATGTATGAATATTTAGATAGGAGATATGCTCTAGCTCTTTATGAAATAGCAGAACAGAACAATAAAGTAGATGAATATTTAAAAGATCTAAAAGATGTAGTAAATGTAATAACAAATAACGAAGATATTTTAAATGTACTAAAGCATCCAGAAATAAGCACTTCTAGAAAGAAGGATATATTTACTGAAATATTTAAAGATAAAGTAGACGATGAGATTTTATCATTTTTATTAGTATTAATAGATAAAGATAGAATTTTGTATTTAAGAGAAAAGCTAAAGGAAATGGAAAAAATATATCTAGAAAAGAATAACATGATTTTAGCTAATGTTAAAACTGTAATTCCACTATTAAAAGAAGAAAAAGAAGAGCTAATAAAAAAATTAGAAAATAAATATAATAAAACAATAATATTAGAAGAAGAATTAGATAAAAACATACTTGGTGGAGTATATGTAAGAGTTGGAGATGACGTTTTAGATGGTACTCTAAGTACAAAATTAAAAGACATAAAAAAAATGATGCTCAAAAGAGAATAGAGGTGAGACTATGCATATAAAGCCAGAAGAAATAACATCAATAATAAAACAACAAATAGAAAAATTTAATACTAACGTAGAGACTGTAGATTCTGGAACAATAATTCAAATTGGAGATGGAATTGCTAGAGTTTATGGATTGCAAGATTGTATGGAAGGAGAACTTATAGAGTTCCCAAATGATGTTTATGGAATGGCTCTAAACCTAGAACAAGATAATGTAGGTTGCGTTTTACTAGGGTCTGAAGAAGGTATAAAAGAAGGAAATGTAGTAAAAAGAACTGGAAAAGTAGTTGAAGTACCTGTAGGAGAAGCCTTAGTAGGAAGAGTAGTAAATTCTTTAGGGATGGCTATAGATGGGAAAGGACCAGTTTTAACTAATGAAACTAGAGCAGTTGAAGTGCAAGCACCAGGAGTTATAGATAGACAGTCTGTAAAAGAACCATTGCAAACAGGAATAAAAGCTATAGACTCCATGATACCTATAGGTAAAGGGCAAAGAGAGTTGATTATAGGGGATAGACAAACAGGAAAAACGGCTATAGCAATAGATACAATACTTAACCAAAAGGATAATGATGTAATATGTATATATGTTGCTATAGGACAAAAACAATCTACAGTAGCACATATAGTTAATGACTTAACTAAAATGGGAGCCATGGACTACACTATAGTAGTTTCCTCTACAGCATCAGATTCAGCTCCTTTACAATATTTATCTCCTTATGCTGGATGCAGCATGGGTGAATACTTTATGCATAAAGGAAAAGATGTTTTAATAGTATATGATGATTTATCTAAGCATGCGGTAGCTTATAGAACAATGTCTCTATTACTTAGAAGACCACCAGGAAGAGAAGCTTATCCAGGAGATGTATTTTATTTACATTCAAGATTGCTAGAAAGATCTGCTAGATTGTCAGAGAAGCTAGGAGGAGGTTCATTAACAGCCTTACCTATAGTAGAAACTTTAGCAGGAGATGTTACTGCATATATACCAACTAACGTTATATCAATAACGGATGGTCAAATATTCTTAGAAGCTGATTTGTTTAATGCAGGACAAAGACCAGCGGTTAACGCAGGAATATCAGTATCAAGGGTTGGTGGAAATGCTCAAATTAAGGCTATGAAACAAGTAGCTGGTACATTGAGATTAGATTTAGCACAATATAGAGAATTAGCAGCTTTCTCTCAATTCGGATCTGATTTAGATAAAGAATCAGTGAAAAGATTGGAAAAAGGTAAAAGATTGGTTGAGATATTAAAACAACCTCAATACAGACCTATGCCTGTTGAAAAAGAGATAATAATTCTTTATGGCGTAGTTAATAATCATCTTTCAGATATACCTGTAAATAAAATAAAAGCATTTGAAGAAGAATTATTTAAATATATGGATACTCATTATAGAGAAATAGAAAAAGAGATATTGGAAAAGAAACAATTAACTGATGAGCTTAAAAGCAAGCTAGATAAAGCTATTAATGATTTTAAAAATGTATTTTTATCAGAGATGTAATATCTCTGAAGGAGGTAAGATATGGCAGGCGCAGGGCTTATCGGAATAAGAAGAAGAATAAAATCTGTAACCAATATAAGAAAAATCACAAAAGCTATGGGGCTTGTGGCTACTGCTAAACTTAGAAAAGCTAGGGTTAATTTAGAAATAAATAAAAAATACTATAATAAGTATGAATTAGTATTAAAAGATATAATTAACTCTATGGAAGATAAAAATATTTATATAGATGGCAATGATAGTGATAATAAGCTATATGTTATATTTACATCTGATTCAGGTCTTTGTGGTAGCTTTAATGTAAACATAATAAACAATGTTATAGATGAAATAAAAAAAGATGGAGAGAAATCTTCGGCTATAGTGATAGGACAAAAAGGAAGAATGTATTTAAAGAAATTAGGTGTAAAAACTTTAGCAGAATACATAGAAATACCTGATGTTCCTACAGCAAAAGAAGCTAGAACTATAGCACAGAGTATAATTGAACTTTATAGCACTAAAAAAATAGGAGAAGTTTTCTTAGTATATTCAGAGTTTTATTCACCTGTTAAACAGCAGGTTTTAATTAATAAAATATTACCATTTACTAAAGAAAATAAAAATGATAATAGATATATAGAATTTAATCCTTCAATAACTCAGGTGATGGATGAAGTTTTAGAAAATTACTTAAAAGCAACGGTATTAAATTGTTTTTATAATTCAAAAGCTAGTGAAAATGGTTCTAGAATGACAGCAATGAATGGTGCGACAGATAATGCTAATGATTTGCTAGATAATTTAAATGTACAATTTAATAGATTAAGACAAAGTGCTATTACACAAGAAATATCAGAAATAGTTGGTGGTGCAGAAGCTCAAAGGTAGGAGGTGTACTATAGTGCCAAACTTAGGAAAAGTTATACAAATAATAGGACCAATTATAGATATAAAATTTGATTCGGAAAATCTTCCAGATTTATTTAATGCATTGGAAATAAATGCTGGCGATAAAAAAGTTATAGCTGAAGTTGAACAACATATAGGAGATGACACAGTTAGAGCTATAGCTATGGAAAGTACTGAAGGACTAAGAAGAGGTATGGAAGTTTTAGATACAGGAAGTCCAGTTTCAGTACCAGTAGGTAAAGAAGTTTTAGGAAGATTATTTAATGTTTTAGGAAACCCTATAGATGAAGTAGGAGAATTTACATCAAATGAAAGTTATCCTATTCATAGATCAGCTCCAAGTTTTGAAGAACAATCTGTAGAACCAGAGATATTTGAAACAGGTATAAAAGTAATAGATCTATTAGCGCCTTATCAAAAAGGTGGAAAAATAGGTTTATTTGGAGGAGCAGGAGTAGGAAAAACTGTATTAATACAAGAGTTGATAAATAATATAGCTAAAGAACATGGTGGACTATCAGTATTTACAGGTGTTGGAGAAAGAACTAGAGAAGGAAACGATCTTTACTATGAAATGAAAGAATCAGGAGTTTTGGAAAAAACAGCATTGGTATTTGGACAAATGAACGAACCACCAGGAGCTAGAATGAGGGTAGCGCTTACAGGTTTGACAATGTCAGAATACTTTAGAGACCAAGGTCAAGATGTATTGTTGTTTATAGATAATATCTTTAGATTTACTCAAGCAGGATCAGAAGTTTCAGCTCTTTTAGGAAGAATTCCAAGTGCAGTTGGATACCAACCAACTTTAGCTACTGAAATGGGAGCTCTTCAAGAGAGAATAACATCTACAAAAAATGGTTCTATAACATCTGTTCAAGCAGTATATGTTCCAGCGGATGATTTAACAGACCCAGCACCAGCGACAACATTTACTCACTTAGATGCAACAACAGTTTTATCAAGATCTATAGCAGAGCTTGGAATTTATCCAGCAGTAGACCCATTAGAGTCTTCATCCAGAATGCTAGATCCTAGAATAATAGGTGAAGAACATTATGATGTAGCTATAAAGGTTAAAAATATACTTGAAAGATATAGAGAACTTCAAGATATAATAGCTATATTAGGTATAGATGAGCTTTCAGAAGAAGATAAATTAGTAGTTGGTAGAGCAAGAAGAATACAAAGATTTTTATCTCAACCATTTACAGTAGCAGAACAATTTACAGGAATGCAGGGTAAATATGTGCCTATAAAAGAAACTGTTAAAGGTTTTAAAGAAATATTAGAGGGTAAACATGATAATATTCCAGAATCAGCTTTCTTATTCCAAGGAACCATGGAAGAGGTTTTAAAGAAAGCAGAGGAAATGGAATAGAATTATAATAGGTTAATAGAGGAGAATAATATGAAAGATAATATAGAACTTACTATATTTACTCCTGAAAAAAACATTAAAATTGGAGAGATAAAAGAAGTAATAACCGAAGGATTAGATGGCAAATTAGCGATACTTCCTAATCATGTCAATATGATTACTTATTTAAAGCCAACTATTACGACATATATAGATTTAAATGGCAATAAAAAAAATATATTTACATCTAGTGGAGTATTAAAAGTAGATGATAAAAATATATATATTATCTGTGATGCTAGTGAAAAACCAGAAGATATAGATATAAATAGAGCAGAAAATGCTAAAAAAAGAGCAGAGGAAAGATTACTAAATAAAAAAGAAATAGATGTAAAAAGAGCAGAATTAGCATTGTTTAGATCTATTGCTAGAATTAAAACTAAAGAACATTAGAGAAATTTTTATAGCTTACAAGGTATACATAACTTTAATATTAAAGTTATGTATACCTTGTAAGCTTTTTTTGTAAGTATTTTAAAAACAATTCACACTTTTTATTGAGAACTATATATTAATAATATATTAGGATTGAATATAATTAGAAATTTATGTAAATAATCTAAAGAGAAAGGGGGAGATATAAATGAAGAAAAGAATAAAATTTGGCATATTAATTATTTTATTATTTTCTATAATAGCAGTTTTATTTATACCCAAGAATTATTCTAAAGCAAAAGATAAGGATGAGTTATTTTTTGAAATAGTAGATAAAACAAATAGTAATATAGTTGAAGTAGGAAGTAATGTAACTTTTTCTGCAAAATCACAAAATGAAGAAATTGCTAAAGAAATATGTTCGTATTTAAGATTAGATAAAGATTTTAATAAAAAATACCTTAATAAAAATGGTAATTATAATATATATTTTTATAACAAAGAGATGTCAGGAAATATAAGTATAAAAGAATATAATGATGAAAATATAGTCATGATAGATTTTAAAAGTTCTACATTAAACAAGAGCTTTATAAATTTTAAAAATAATTTAAAGTCATATTTAAGCTTTAAAAATAAAAAAGACTATATTTTTCAATATTTAAAAGCAGAAAATAATAGTAAAAATTTAAAAAAATTAAATGATGATATAAATTTAATTTTAAATAAAAATGGTGCTAGGAATATAGAAACAATAAAAATAGATAATGGATATAGCACTACAGCTTATACAAAACGATATACTCCAATAAAGGTCTGTGGTAAAAAAATAGATTTTAATCATGCTGTATGTAAATATAATTCAGAAAAAACCTACTTAATATTAGGAACACCACAGATAAACCTAACATATTAGTAATATCGAAATGGAGGATAATAATGGATAAGATAGTGATTAATGGTGGAAATAAATTAAAAGGTGATGTAAACATAAGTACAGCTAAAAATTCAGTATTACCAATCATTGCAGGTAGTATATTGAGTGGAGATAAATGTGTTATAGATAACGCGCCAATGCTAGAAGATGTGTTTGTTATTGGAGAAATTTTAAAAAGTATTTCAGCTAAGGTGAATATAGATGAGGTTAACAATAGAGTTATAATAGATTCTAAACCAGTGGATAATTTAGAACCTGATAGTGATTTAGTTAAGAAAATGAGGGCATCATTTTTATTAATGGGTCCTATGATGTCTAGATTTGGAAGGTTTAAAATATCATTACCTGGAGGATGTAATATAGGTACAAGACCTATAGATTTACATTTAAAAGGATTCACTGCCCTTGGAGCAAAAGTTAATATAGGCCATGGTTATGTAGAAGCCGTGGCAGATAAATTGATAGGAAATAAAATTTATTTAGATTTTCCTTCTGTAGGGGCTACAGAAAATATAATGATGGCATCAGTTATGGCAGAAGGAGAAACTATTATAGAGAATGCAGCAGAGGAACCAGAAATAGAGGATTTAGGAAGATTTTTAAACAGTATAGGAGCAAAGGTTATAGGGGCAGGAACAGATACAGTAAGAATAATGGGTGTTAATGAATTAAAGGGAGCAACACATAGACCTATATATGATAGAATAGAAGCAGGAACTTTTATGATAGCTGCTGCTATAACTAAGAGTAAAATAAAAATAAATGGTGTTATAGAAGAACATTTAAAACCCATAATTGCAAAGTTAACAGAAATGGGTGTTGATATAAAAATAAAAGGAGAAACTGCTATAGTAGATGGAAGAAAAGTATTAAATCCAGTAGATATAAAAACTATGCCTTATCCAGGCTTTCCAACAGATATGCAAGCTCAAATGATGGCTTTATTGTCTACTATAAAAGGAACCAGTATTATTACAGAAACTATATTTGAAAATAGGTTTATGCATGTATCTGAAATGAAGAGAATGGGTGCAGATGTAAAAATAGATGGAAGAAGTGCCGTAATAGAAGGTGTAAGTAAATTAACAGGAACAGAAGTTAAAGCTACAGATTTAAGGGCAGGAGCAGCTCTTATATTATGTGCTCTAGTGGCTGAAGGCAAAACGGAAATAACTGATGTTTATCATATAGATAGAGGATACGTAAAGATAGAGGAAAAGTTAAATAAATTAGGAGCAGATATTATACGAGTAAATTAAAATTTAATAATTGTATATGATGAATAACTCATGGTGATTATTTGCTATGAGTTTTTTTATTATATTTATATGTAAACTTTTGAGTTTATTTTAAAAATTTACTTAGCATTAAAATTATAATAATTTGTGTATACATATAGGAAATAATATTTAAGCTTATAACAAAATTATAATTAAGTTTTAGCTTATCTTTTAGCATAATACACCTTTATGAAAAATATAATTGTATAGAAAACTTTATTATGAAAAGAGGGAAAACATGAGAAGATTAAATAGGTATACTAATATTAATAAGTTAGTTATAACAATAATAAGTACTGTTTGTATTATGTTAATTTTAAGCTTTGTGTTATCTTTTAGTGGAAACAAAGAGCAAAAGGTTAAGAATCCCATAAATAAGATCGGGCTAGAGAAGAAAAAACAAGAAGAAAAGGTAGATATAAATAAAAAATATAAAGTGGAATCAGAGCCACAGGTTAGAGTTTATTTTGTTAATGAAAAGGTTGTAAGATCAATACCTTTAGAAGAATATGTAAAGGGTGTTGTTTCAGCGGAAATGCCAGCAGAGTTTCATATAGAAGCACTAAAGGCTCAAGCAGTAGCGGCTAGAACATATGCCTTAGCTCATATGAAAGGTTTTGGTGAAAATCAATATAATAAAAGAATAAATGCAGATGTATGTGATAGTGTTCAGTCTCAAGTTTTTATGCCTAAGGATAAAAGAATAAAATCTTGGCCAAAAGGAAAGAGAAATGAATATTGGAATAAAATAGAAGAAAGCGTTAATAGTACTAAGGGAAATGTACTTGTATATAACAATGAAATAGTTATGGCTCCATATTATTTTGCTACTAGTAATGGAAAAACAGAAAATAGCGAAAATGTGTTTAATAGTGACGTTCCTTATTTAAAAAGTGTAAAAAGTCCAGGAGAAGAGAGGGCTCCTAAATTTAAGAGCAGTAAAAAAATTACTTATGATGAATTTATAAAAATTATAAAAAAACAATATCCTAAGTGTAATATAAATAAAAAAGATATAAATAAAAAAATAATAATAAAGGATAAAACAGAAAGTGGTAGTATTAAAAAAATTAAAATAGATAATATAGAAATTAAAGGTACAGAATTTAGAAAAATTTTAGGGTTAAATTCATCTAAATTTTCCTTAGAATTTAAAGATAACTATTTTATAGTTAATTGTAATGGGTATGGACATAATGTTGGAATGAGTCAATGGGGAGCAAATAGTATGGGTAAATCAGGAGAAAAATATGATTATATACTTAAACATTATTATAAAGGAGTAGATATAGAAATTCTTAAATATAAAAATTAGTGTTAATAAATTTATGGATTGGCATTTATAATCATAAGTTTTTATATAACATAGAACTTTAAAATTTATATAAGTGTATGCCTAAGAATAGATTTAATTTTAATATAGCAAAAATAAAAAATATACATTATAAACATATTAATAAGACTTATGTGAAGTATATTTTTTTATCTTTGTGGTGTTAAAATTAAATCTATTTTATTTTGAATGATATTTTTAATTATTCAAATTGCAATTTAAGAATTTACAAGCATCAACAATTAGATATCAAATACAACAAAAGCAATGTTGAATTTTGGAGAAAAAAAGGGAAAATTTCTTAATAAAATATGTATTTTTTGCTATCTACTGGACAAACTAAAAAAAGGAGGTGTTGATATGGAAAAAAAACCATCTAATAAAAAATCAAACTTTTTTAAGAAGGAGGGGTTTTATGTAGTTTTATTCCTTTGTCTTTGCATAGTAGCTGCTATAGCAGCAATTTCAGTGAAGAGCAATTCACATGTAAAGAAAGAACCTATTGAAAATAAAGTAGTTGAAAATAAAAAAGAAAAAGATTCGGCAAAGGCTGTAGAAGGAAATTCTAAAAGTTATAATAATGCCCTTGAAGTGAAAAAAGAAGAAAACAAAGAAAATGAAAAAGAGCAAAATAAAGAAAGTGAAAAGAGCAAACAAAGTGAAAAGGAAACAGCTCAAGTTTCAAAAGCTCAAAATAATAATTTTATAAAACCAGTGGAAGGAACTTTAGCAAGAGTATATTCAGAAGATCCAGTATTTTGGAATTCAACTTCAAGTTATAGAGCTAATTTAGGATTAGATATAAAAGCTAAACTAAATTCACCTGTTTGTGTTATTGCAGATGGGAAAGTTGAAGAAATAGTCACTTCAAGCCAAGATGGTGTAAAGGTAACTGTTAATCATCAAAACGGAATAAAGAGTGTATATGCTAATTTAGATTCTAAAGTTAAAGTTACTAAAGGGCAGCAAATAAAGCAAGGTTCTTTAATAGGTAATGTAGGAAAAACTACATTAAGAGCAGCATATGAAAAATATGGAGATCACTTGCATTTTGCTATGATGAAGGGAAATAAATACATAAATCCTTCAAAATATATTAAATATTAATAAGGATGCCATTTTCCGCTTTTATGCGGAAGATGGCTAAATATAAATGAATTTAATCCTTTATACAAGCATATTTATAACTATAAAGGGATTAAGGAGGTAGCACTTTGAAAGATTACATTGAAGAAAGAGTTCTTGAAGTGGCACACTATATTATAGATTCTAAAGCTACGATAAGAAAAACAGCCAAAGTTTTTGGAGTGAGTAAAAGTACAATACACAAAGATATGACGGAAAGGTTACCTAAAATAAACCCTCAAATCGCGGAAGAAGCAAAAGAAATATTAGATTATAATAAGGCGGAGAGACATATAAGAGGTGGAAAAGCTACAAAGATGAAATATAAAGCTATTGAAGGTTAATTACATTCCTATTATAATTAGAATAGATAGTTATGAGAAAAATGTAAAGGATTCTCATAATTTATATATAACTACAATAGAGTAGGAGAGGATACGGGAATGTTTTTTAGTGTAGGAACAGATATGGGAATTGATTTAGGGACAGCTACAGTACTTGTATATATGAAGGGAAAAGGTGTAATTTTAAATGAACCTTCAGTAGTGGCGATAGACAGAAACAAAAATAGGGTTTTAGCTGTTGGACAAGAAGCTAGAGAGATGATTGGTAGAACACCAGGTAATATAGTAGCCATAAGACCTATGAGGGACGGAGTAATATCAGATTATGATATCACTGAGAAAATGTTAAAATATTTTATTGGAAAAGCTTGTGGAAAGAAAAAAATATCTGCACCAAGAGTAGTAATATGTATTCCATCAGAAGCTACAGAAGTTGAAAAAAGAGCTGTTATGGATGCGGCTAGAAATGCTGGAGCTAAGAAGGTATTTTTAATAGAAGAACCTTTAGCAGCAGCTATTGGTGCAGATTTAGATATAACTAAGGCTAGCGGAAGTATGATTATAGATATTGGAGGAGGTACTACAGATATAGCGGTTATTTCTCTTGGAGGTATAGTAGTAAGATCATCTATAAAAATAGCAGGGGACAAGTTTGATGATGCTATAATAAAATATATAAGAAAAAAACACAAGCTTATGATAGGAGAAAGAACAGCTGAAGACTTAAAGATAAAAATAGGTTCTGCTTTCTCAAAAGGCGGGGATACATCAATGGATATAAGGGGAAGAGATTTAGTTACAGGATTACCCAAAAACTTAACTGTAACCTCAGATGAAATGAGAGAAGCCTTACAGGATACTGTAAATTCAATAGCAGAACTTACTCATTCAGTATTAGAAAAGACACCACCTGAATTATCAGCTGATATAGCAGATAAAGGTATAATAATGACAGGTGGAGGTGCACTGCTTACTGGTCTTAGTGATTTAATAGAAAATGTTAATAAAGTACCCGTACATATAGCAGAAAACCCCATTTCTTGTGTTGCAGAGGGAACAGGAAAAATGCTAGAGTACTTGGATAAGATGGGAATATCAGAATCCGGTGATGGATTAAATTTAGTATAATAAGTTTAAATAACTACATATAAAAATAAAGCTCTTGATTAGTAATCATGAGCTTTATTTTTTATATTAATGCAGAATAATTGATAAACTATACCTAATTACAATGATATTTTTTAAATATCTAATATATAACAACAGTGTAAAACTGAATGGGCAATAACTTTAGCTATATTTAATATTAAGCTTAATCTAGTGTTAGCAGAAGTAAATATATCACAGTTTTCATTTGAATCTACAATACCAACAATTGAACAATCTCCTACTTTAGGAAGTGTTTTCCCAACACCTTTTCCAGGTTGTATGGGAAAGTTTCTTACTTGGATTTGACCTATATTATTCTTGTCACCAAGGCAGGCATCTATACCTATTATAGAACTATTAGGGTAGGAGTTTTTAATATTTTTTATAGTTTCCTCTATATTTAAAGCGTGTATAGGTTCATCTAAAGTTCCATATAATTTTAAAGGTATATTTTTATATTTTAATATAGTTCCAACTAAAGGACCAAGGCAATCCCCTATACATCTATCTGTACCTATGCATATTATTATAGTATCTTTATTTAAATAATTTTTAAGAGAATTTGCTATTTTATAATAAGATAATGATTCCATATAATGAGTTTTTTCTATATTCAAAACACACCCCTCCTTATATTAATATATATGAATATAAGGAGCTAAATATTATTCGATTTTATCTTTGTCCCATAGGTTTATTTGATTGGTATTGTTTAAGCATCCAAGTAGTCTGTCTTTAACTTTAGGAATATCTTTTTCTAAAGTATAGGTAAGTTCTTTCATATATTGCCTTTTAGTATTACCATTAGCAGGACAAGGATTTTTAATTATAGGTAAATTATATCTTTTAACCATACTTTTAATTGCTAGTTCATCTATATATATCATAGGTCTAATTATTGTTATATCAGCTTTATTTAAATAGGTTCTAGGGGAAAAACAACTTACTCTTCCTTCGTATAGCATAGACATTAATAAAGTTTCTATAGCATCATTTTTATGATGACCCAAGGCTATTTTGTTACATCCTAGTTTTTTAGAATAATTGTTTAAAGCTCCTCTTCTTAAATTAGCACATAAAGAACAAGGATTTTTTTCTTTTCTTACATCAAAAACTATTTCTTTTATGGGAGTCTTATATATGTATAGTGGAACATTTATATTAGAGCATACACTTTCAAGAGGAGAAAAATCTGCTCCTGTCATTGTATCTAATGTTATAGCTATTAAATCAAATTTTTCAGGAGAAAAACTTTGATATTTTTTTAGTAGATGAAGTAAAGCTATACTATCTTTTCCCCCAGATAAACCAACAGCTATTTTATCTCCATTTTGTATTAGATTAAAATCTCCCATTGCTCTTCTAAGCTTTCCTAATAATTTTTGCATGATATTCCTCCCTAATATATGTATAAATTTTTATTATAAATATATTATAAATTAATAAATATATATTACAAATAAATTTATCAAAATAAAATAGTAAGAAAAACAAAGTATTCAAGAGTAAAAACTATGTATATAGGATTAGGATTAATATAAAGGCCATTAATTTTGCTTGAATTTATATTGATAAATAGATATAATATTTCTTGTCGATACGACACAAAAAAAATATGCTGGCATGGCTCAATTGGTAGAGCAGCTGACTTGTAATCAGCAGGTTGTAGGTTCAAGTCCTATTGCCAGCTCCATATGTGGAGGAGTTCCCGAGTGGCCAAAGGGGGCAGACTGTAAATCTGTTGCGATTCGCTTCGATGGTTCGAATCCGTCCTCCTCCACCATATTTATTTTAATGGGCGCATAGCTCAGCTGGGAGAGCATCTGCCTTACAAGCAGGGGGTCACAGGTTCGAGCCCTGTTGTGCCCACCATTAAAATTTTATATTATGCTGGCATGGCTCAATTGGTAGAGCAGCTGACTTGTAATCAGCAGGTTGTAGGTTCAAGTCCTATTGCCAGCTCCATACATGGAGGAGTTCCCGAGTGGCCAAAGGGGGCAGACTGTAAATCTGTTGCGATTCGCTTCGATGGTTCGAATCCGTCCTCCTCCACCAAATATCCTTACTTATAGTAAGGATGTTTTTATTTGTATATAGATGATTTATAATGCATATATTATAAGTATAATATTGACATGTGTTTTTTAGTATGATATGATTTTAAATAAATAGTAATAAAGAACTCTTATCAAGAGAGGTGGAGGGAAAAGGGCCCTATGAAACCCGGCAACCAGTGATATTCACTAAGGTGCCAATTCCTGCAGTGCTATCTGCAAGATAAGAGAGAGTAGTTATATAATAACCTCTTCTTATTGAAGAGGTTTTATTTTTTAGGCAAAATTAGTAATTAGGAGGAGTTAACGTGAGAAAGTTATTTACATCTGAATCAGTAACAGAAGGACATCCAGATAAAATATGCGATCAAATTTCAGATGCAGTTTTAGATGCTATATTAGATAAAGATCCTAATGGAAGGGTTGCTTGTGAGACCGCAGTTACAACAGGAATGGTAATGGTAATGGGAGAGATATCAACAAAATGTTATGTTGATATACCAAAGTTAGTTAGAGAAACTATAAGGGGAATAGGATATGATAGAGCTAAATATGGATTTGATTGTGAGACTTGCTCTGTAATAACATCAATAGATGAACAATCAGTAGATATAGCCATGGGCGTTGATGAAGCTTTAGAATCTAAAAAAGGTGAAATGGATAAATTAGATGCTGTAGGCGCTGGAGATCAAGGTATGATGTTTGGTTTTGCTACAAATGAAACTAAGGAATATATGCCAATGCCTATAGAGATGGCCCACAAATTATCAAGAAGATTATCAGAAGTAAGAAAAAATGGTACATTACCATATTTGAGGCCAGATGGAAAAACTCAAGTGACTGTAGAGTATGAAGATGGTAAACCTGTAAGAATAGATGCTATAGTTATTTCAACTCAACATGGTCCAGAAGTTTCTTTAGAACAAATAGAAAAGGATATTAAAGAACATGTAATAAGAGTTATAGTACCGTCAGAATTATTAGATGAAAATACTAAATACTTTATAAACCCAACAGGAAGATTTGTAATTGGTGGGCCTCAAGGAGACTCAGGATTAACAGGAAGAAAAATAATAGTTGATACTTATGGTGGCTATGGAAGACACGGTGGTGGAGCCTTTTCAGGTAAGGATCCAACAAAAGTCGATAGATCTGCTGCATATGCCGCAAGATGGGTAGCTAAAAATTTAGTTGCAGCAGGGGTTGCTGATAAGTTAGAAATTCAGTTAGCTTATGCTATAGGGGTAGCTAAACCAGTATCTATTTCAGTTGATACATTTGGAACAGGTAAAATGGCTGATGAAGAAATAGTTTCAATAGTAAATAAAGTATTTGATTTAAGACCTGGAGCTATAATAAGAGATTTAGACTTAAGAAGACCTATATATAAACAAGTCGCTGCTTATGGACATTTTGGAAGAACGGATATAGATGTACCATGGGAAAGATTAGATAAAGTAGAGGAAATAAAAAAACATATATAAGTTAAAATAGTGTAAAAAGGAATGGACATGATAACATGCCATTCCTTTATATTTTTCTATAATAATATGATATAATTAGTCTAAATGATTAGAGTTAAAAAACTATAGTATTTACCATACTTAGAAGTGGAAGTATTATGAGTAATGGTAGTGGAATGAAAAAGATTAGGAGAGATTTTTTATGCAGGAAATACAGGGATTTATAGAGGATATACTTTTTAAAAATGATGAGAATGGATATGTAGTGGCAAAAATAAGAGAGGAAAACGAGGTTACAACCATAGTAGGATGTATGCCCTATATAACAGAAGGACAAAATTTAAAATTAAAAGGTAAATGGGTTATCCATCCACAATTTGGGAACCAATTTAAGGTAGAAATATGTGAAGAGGTAGTGCCCAATACTATAGCTGGTATAGAAAGATATTTATCCTCAGGAATTATATCAGGTATAGGCCCAGTAACTGCAAAAAAAATTGTAAAAAAATTTGGAGAAGAAACATTAAATATATTAGACAATAATATAGAAAGATTGACAGAAATAGAGGGTATAGGAAAGAAAAAAATAGAAATAATATATGATTCCTATATAAAACAAAATGAAGTACGAAACATAATGATATTTTTTCAGAATTATGGAGTTACACCTAATCAATGTATGAAAGTTTATAAAAGATTTGGAGAAAATTCTATATCAATTGTTAAAGAAAATCCATATATACTTACAGAAGAAATAAGCGGGATAGGTTTTAAAACTGCAGATAAAATAGCTAGAAGCTTAGGAATAGCAGGCAATTCACCCTTCAGAATTCAAAGTGGAATAAACTATATAATAAATGGATTTTGTAGTCTAGGAAATACTTATATGCCTTTAGATAAGCTTATAAGTGAGTCTATGAACATATTAGGTGTAAAAGAAGAAGAAATACATGAAAGTATATATAATAGTATGGCAGAAAATAAATTAAAGATAGAAAAAGTAGAAGACCAAGGCTGCGTTTTTACTCTACCTTATTATTATTGCGAGTTAGGAGTTACAAAAAAAATACTTAGTTTATCTTTGTCACAATATGATAATTTAAACATAGATATAGAAGATGAAATATTAAATTTTGAAAAAAGTAATAATATAAAATTTCATGATTCTCAAAGGGAAGCCATAAAAGGAGCCTTAGAAAATGGGGTGGAAATAATAACAGGAGGCCCTGGCACAGGAAAAACAACTATTATTAATTGTATAACAGAGATGTTTGAAAAAGCTAACATGAGAGTTTTTATGGCAGCACCTACAGGAAGAGCAGCTAAGAGAATGTCTGAGACTACAGGCAGAGAAGCTAAAACAATACATAGACTATTAGAAATGGGTGTATCTCAGGATGACACAGAAGAAGTTTTTTCTAAAGGTGAAGAGACGCCTTTAGAATGTGATGTAGTGATAATAGATGAAGCTTCCATGATAGATATAATATTAATGAATACACTTTTAAAAGCTGTAGCATTAGGTACAAGAATAATAATAGTTGGAGATGTAGATCAACTTCCATCAGTAGGTCCTGGAAATGTATTAAGAGATTTAATAGAAAGTAAGTGCGTAAAGGTAGTAAGATTAAAAGAGATATTTAGACAATCTAAAGAGAGCATGATTATAGTAAATGCCCATAGAATAAATGATGGGGAAATGCCCCTTATAAATAAAAAGGATAAAGATTTTTATTTTATAGAATGTAGTGAACCTAAAAAAATAGTTAATACATTATTAGAACTTTCAAATAAAAGATTACCTAAATTTAATAAAAGTTGGCATAAAATTCATGATATACAAATACTATCTCCAATGAGAAAGGGAATTTTAGGTGTTTCTAATTTAAATAAGGAATTGCAATCTGTTTTAAACCCTAAAAATGATTTAAAAAAAGAAATGGAATTTAAGGATTATATATTTAGAGTAGGAGATAAAGTTATGCAAACAAAAAATAACTACTCTTTAAAGTGGACTAGAACAAGTGGTGAGGGGGAAGCAGAAGGGTTAGGAATATTTAATGGAGATGTAGGGTATATAGAAGACATAGATGAAGAAAAAGAAACGGTTCAAGTTTTGTTTGATAATGAAAGAAGAGTAATATATGAAAATTTATATTTAGATGAAATAGATTTAGCTTATGCTGCAACTATTCATAAAAGTCAAGGCAGTGAATTCCCAGTAGTAGTTATGCCAGCCTTTAAAGGACCACCGCTTTTAATGAATAGAAATTTATTGTATACAGGAATAACAAGAGCTAAAAAGCTTGTTGTTTTGGTAGGTTCTTTAAAAGCTATTAATTTTATGGTACAAAATGATAAAATTTTTGAAAGATATTCTCTTTTAAAGTGGCGTATAAGTAATGTTTTAGATACTGAAATTATAGATGGAGAATAATATATTATATATAGAAGGTGAACCTGTATGTCTTTACTTAAAAGATCCAAAAAAGAATATGAATTTAGTGAAGTTATATTAAATTGGTGTAAAGGTAGAGAAAAGTTCTTAAATGTTGTATCTATACCTTATAATACTACGAATTTTTTTGTGGATTCTATTTTATATCTAATAAAAAATAGGAATAATATTTTGTATATAACAAATGAAGAAGAAAAAAGCATAGATATAATACAAAATATAAAAAGAAAAAGTGATTTTAGACAATATTCTTATATAAGAAAGAGTAAATTAGATATAGTTTCAAACTTAAAAGTTACTAATTTTAATGTGGCATTTAATATGGATGAAAAATTTGATTTTATAATATATGATGATTTAAGTAGTTATGCAAATCATAATAAGGATAGTATAAAAGATTTAATTTTGTCTAAACTTACCAATGAAGGGAAATGTATAATGTATTCTATAGAAAGCTTATTTATCAATAGTAGAAGTATTTATATACCCTTTAAAAAGGATAGAATGCCTATAATAGAACCAAGAACATTATTAACTAGAATAAATATAAGTAGAGAGATTCCTTTTATTATTTATGATTACATGAAGTGGTCATTTCAGTCTAAAAGGAAAGTTATTATATATACCCCTTCACATTTTATTAGTAAAAATTTATATAATTATTTTAAAAATTATATAAATAAAATTGATGTAAATGTAATACTAGATATGGAATTAGATTCTAATAAGAGTTTAGTTAACTTTGAAAAGATGAAGGAAGGTATATTTATAACTAATTTATTTTATGATGGATTTTCAAAATTAAAGGATACAGATTTGATAATTTATGGTTCAGATAAAAATAAATTTAATTATAAAGAATTAATATATTTATGTGGTACTGTAGGGAGAGGTGAATATGATTTTAAAGGTGAAATTATATTTCTAGCTAATACGGAAACTGTACATATGGAGAAAGCTAAAAATATAATAAGAGGCTTTAATAAAGAAGCATGGGAACTAGGATTTTTAACTATATAAAATATATTATAGAATGTATAGGAGAAGTAATATACCCCTATGAAAATAAATGTGTAATATGTGAAAAATATATAGAAGAAGATTTAATATGTAAAGAATGCCTTAACGCTATAAAGCATTGTAGTGACGTTAAAATTATTGAAAAAGGGAAAAACTGTTTTTCAGCATTCCCTACTTGCTATTATTCAGGTATAATGATGGAACTTATATTAAATTTAAAATATAAAGGCGATTTTAAAAGTGGAGAAGTAATAGCTAATTTAATGTGTAGAAAAGCAAAAGAAATTAATATAAGCACGGATATTATAACTTTTGTTCCATCCAGTAAAAAATCTTACAAAAAAAGAGGATATAATCAAAGTGAGTACTTAGCCAGGATTATAAGTAAAAGCATTAATATACCAATAGTCTATTGTTTAAAAAAGAATATAAATACAAAAGATCAAATAGGATTAAATGGAATTGAAAGATGGCTAAATGTTAAGGATAGTTTTAAAGTTTATAATGAAAGATATGTAGAAAATAAAAGAATACTTTTAATTGATGATGTTTTAACCACAGGAGCTACCTCCTTTTATTGTGCTAACGAGTTAAAAAAGAGTGGAGCAAAAGAAATTTTTATATTGACTGCAGCAAAAAGTGATGTATAATTTAAATATAGTAAAATTAGGTTTGTGGTTGAAAGTCGATGCCAGTCGCAGGCAAAACGATCCACGTAAGTTAAATAAAAATATTTGATGAGCATGGTGCGGCTTAGAAGTAAGTCCTGCCGTTATTAAAAACGAGAGGGTTAGTAGTGAGAAGACGAACTCTGGGTAGCGAAAATTCCAGCAGGCGAGTGTGGGGGCAAAAACCAGGTCAACTAATTTTAACTAATTGAGGCTTATAGTATAACTATAGGTCTTATTTTTATATTAATATGAAATAATTCATATTAGTAAAAAATTATTATAAATAACTTAATATTTTGTAAATTTAAAAAATTTCTATTGAGTTTTTTAAAAAATAGTATTAAAATATAAATAACATAACAAGATTAAAAAACATAATCAAGAACAGAAAGAGGGGCTGAAGAATGAAAATAACAGTAATAGGCAAAAATATTGAGATAACAAATGCTTTAAGGGAGACAGTTGAAAAGAAGCTGTCAAAGCTTGAAAGATTTTTCAACCCTGATGTAGTTGCAACAGCTACATTGAGTGTACACAAAAATAAGCAAACTATAGAAGTTACGATACCATTCCATGGAGTTATATTAAGAGGTGAAGAAACAACAGAGGATATGTATGCATCTATAGACATGGTAATAGATAAATTAGAAAGACAAATAAGAAAGCAAAAGACTAAACTTCAACGTAAGATTCATGATGGCTCATTAAGATTTCAATATATACCAGATTATGAAAGTGGAGAAAATAAAGAGACTCAAATAGTAAAGACTAAAAAATTTGCCATGAAACCAATGTCTTCAGAAGAAGCAGTTTTACAAATGGAGCTTTTAGGACATAATTTCTTTGTATATCAAAATGCTGATACAGAGGAAGTAAATGTTATATATAGAAGAAAAGATGGTAATTATGGTTTAATAGAACCTGAATTTTAAAATAATATATTAACATATTAATATAAAGAACTAGTAAAAAGTGGACATATACAAGGGTATATGTCTACTTTTTTATATAGATAAGGTTTATAAACCTAGGGTTTACTATAATTAATTATTATTTACAAATTTACATAATTATTATTTTAAAAAGTTGAATGGAATATAGTTAAATGATATAATTTATAAAGTTAAGACCTATAAAATTTGATAAATAGTGAGGATGAATAATATGGGAATTTTAAATAAAATATTTGGTACATATAGTGAAAGAGAACTTAGAAGAGTTAATCCTATAGTAAACAAAATAGAATCTTTAGATGAAAAAATGCAATCCTTAAAAGATGAAGATTTTAAGCTAAAAACTGAAGAATTTAAAAGTAGACTAGAAAAAGGGGAAAAACTGGATGATATTTTACCAGAAGCTTTTGCCTTAGTTAGAGAAGCGGCACATAGAACCATAGGACTTAAACATTATAAAGAACAATTAATAGGTGGTGTAGTATTACACCAAGGAAGAATTGGAGAAATGAAAACCGGTGAAGGTAAAACTTTAGTTGCTACATTGCCAGCCTATATAAATGCATTAACAGGAAAAGGGGTACATATAGTTACAGTTAATGATTACTTAGCAAAAAGAGATAGAGATTTAATGGCTCCGGTATATGAATTTTTAGGGTTAAAAGTAGGAGTTATTTTGCATAATTTAAATAATGAAGAAAGACAAGAAGCTTATGGTTCAGATATAACTTATGGAACAAATAGTGAATTTGGCTTTGATTATTTAAGGGATAATATGGTAGTTTATAAAGAAGAAAGAGTTCAAAGAAAGTTAAACTTTGCAATTGTGGATGAAGTGGACTCTATATTAATAGATGAAGCTAGAACTCCATTAATAATATCAGGTCAAGGGGAGAAGTCTACAGAATTTTATAAAGTTGCAGATTATTTCACTAAATCTTTAATAGCTGAAAAAGATTTTACAATAGATGAAAAAGCTAATTCAGCTATGCTTACAGATGAAGGTGTTAATAAAGCAGAGAATTTCTTTAAGGTAGATAACTATGCTGATGCAGAAAACATGGAAATACAACACCATGTAGTTCAAGCTTTAAAAGCTAACTATGTAATGAAAAAAGATAAAGATTATATGATTAAAGATGGAGAAATTCTAATAGTTGATGAGTTTACAGGAAGAGCTATGGAAGGAAGAAGATATAGCGATGGATTGCACCAAGCTATAGAAGCTAAAGAAGGCGTTAGAGTAGAAAGAGAATCTAAAACTTTAGCTACAATAACTTATCAAAACTATTTTAGAATGTATAATAAATTATCTGGTATGACAGGAACTGCTCAAACAGAAGAAAATGAATTTAGAGAAATCTATGGATTAGATGTAATTGTAATACCTACACATGAACCTATAGCAAGAATAGATAATGCGGATGTAGTATATAAAACAGAAAAGGGTAAATTTAAAGCTATAGTTGATGAAATAGTAGAAAGATATAAAAAAGGTCAACCAATGCTAGTAGGTACAGTAAGCATAGAAAAATCAGAAATGTTATCCTCTATGCTAAAGAAAAAAGGAGTACCTCATCAAGTATTAAATGCTAAATATCATGAAAAAGAAGCGGAAATAATATCTCATGCAGGGGAATATGGGATGGTTACAATAGCCACTAATATGGCAGGTCGTGGTACAGATATAAAACTTACTAAAGAAGCTGAAGAAGCAGGCGGACTTATGATTATAGGTACAGAAAGACATGAGTCTAGAAGAATAGACAACCAATTAAGAGGACGTTCTGGTCGTCAAGGAGATCCTGGTGAATCAAGATTTTTTGTATCTTTAGAAGATGATTTAATGAGAATATTTGGTTCAGAAAGAATACAAGGAATAGTTGATAAATTAGGACTTGGTGAAGATGAAGCTATAGAAAGTAAGATGGTAAGTTCAGCTATAGAAAGTGCTCAAAAGAAGGTAGAAGGAAATAACTTTGATATAAGAAAAACTCTATTGCAATATGATGATGTAATAAATAAACAAAGAGAAATAATATACAAACAAAGAAGTGAGGTTCTAGAAGGGGAAGACTTAAAGGATCAAATAGGAGATATGATTAGAGATGTAGTTTATACTGCAGTAAATTCTCATATTTCAGGAGTAGAAGAAGAGTTTGAGACAGAACTTCAAAATCTTGTTAATTATTTAGAAGATATATGTTTACCAAAGGGTTTAGTAAATGTGAAAGATCTAAGTAATTTATCAGATGAAGAAATAAAAGAAAAATTATTAGAAGCAGTAGAAAATATATATAACCACAAAGAAAAAGAAATTGGAGAAGAACAAATAAGAGAAATAGAAAGGGTAATATTACTTAGAGTTGTAGATACTAAATGGATGGATCATATAGATGATATGGATCACTTAAAACAAGGTATAGGTCTAAGAGCATATAGACAACAAGATCCAGTTCAAGCATACCAATTTGAAGGTAGTGAAATGTTTGAGGAAATGATCTATAACATTAAAGTAGATACTGTAAGATATTTATTCCATGTGGAAGTAGAAAAAGCACCTGAAAGAGAGAAGGTAGCAAAAGAAACATCAACTAATTATGATGAGGACTCAGTAAAAAAACAACCTATAAAAAAGGAAAATAGAATTGGTAGAAATGATCTATGTCCTTGTGGAAGTGGAAAGAAATATAAAAATTGTTGTGGTAGAATGGCATAAAAATATATTATAATAAAACCGGAAACTTTTATTTGGTTTCTGGTTTTATAACCTTTAAGGCACATTCAAATAAATAACAAGTCAGTATGACAGTCTATTTTGCGTCATACTGCGTCAGCATAGCCCGCCGATAGCACTACTAGCGACGGAACCTGCTTCCTTGGCTGACACAAAATATACTGCCATCTTTGACTTGTTATTTATTTTCATGCGCCTAAAGTAAATAATAGAGGTGATGGCATGATATTAGAAATTCAAGAAATAATAAATAATTCCTATGAACTTAAAAATACAATAAAAGAAATCGGGGAGTCTCTTTGACATAGAAAAATTAAAAAATAGTATATCAGAACTACAAAATAAAATGCAAAATCCAAATTTTTGGAATGATATAAAAGAGGCACAAAAAATAACTTCTGAAGAAAAGTATTTAAAGGATAAACTAAGCAAGTATAATCATTTAAAAAATACTATAGAGGATATTATAGGATTGTCCCAAATGTTATCAGAAGAAGATGACGATATGGGAAAAGAAATATTATCAGAATATAAAAATATAAAAGAAGAAATAGATAGATTTAAGATAGAAACCCTATTATCTGGAGAGTATGATAGAAATAATGCAATAATGACCCTACATTCAGGAGTAGGAGGAACAGATGCACAGGATTGGACAGATATGCTATTTAGGATGTATACAAGGTGGGCTGAAAAAGAGGGATTTACTGTTAAGATTATGGATTTATTAGAGGCTGAAGATGCAGGGATAAAGAGTGTAACCCTAAAGATTACTGGAGAGTTTGTGTATGGATATCTTAAAGGTGAAAAGGGAATACACAGATTGGTTAGAATATCTCCTTTTAATGCAAATGGTAAAAGACAGACTTCCTTTGCATCTATAGAAGTATTACCAGAACTAACAGATGATCAAGAAATAGAAATAAAGAGTGAAGATTTAAAGATAGATACCTATAGGGCAGGTGGAGCTGGAGGACAGCATGTTAATAAAACTGAATCTGCAGTAAGAATAACTCATATACCAACAGGAATTATAGTACAATGTCAAAATGAAAGAAGTCAGCATACTAATAAAGAAACAGCTATGAAGGTTTTAAAATCAAGATTAGTAGAATTAAAGGAAAGATCTCATAAAGAAAAAATAGAAGATCTAACTGGAGAACTAAAGGATATGGGATGGGGGAGTCAAATAAGATCCTATGTATTTCATCCTTATAATTTAGTAAAAGACCATAGAACAGGAGCAGAAACTAGCAATGTAGATGCAGTAATGAATGGCGATATAAATATATTCATAATAGAGTATCTAAAAGGAAATTTTTAAAATCAGAAATTAAAAAATAAAGGGGATTCCTGAAAATAGATTTAATTTTAATATCACAATTATTGAAATTAAATTTATTTTATTTTGAGGCATCCCTTTTACTTTGTCGAATTATAGAATTCATAATAAATAATTATTTAGATTTATAATTTTTGTTTTATTTCTTTGCTGTTTTTTTATAAATATAAAAAGTAAAACAAAAGATATAATTAGAAATTCTTTATAGTGAACATAAAATAAATTTCCTCTAAAAGCGGAATTTATAATTTTTAATGAGGCTACATTGTAGCATCTTTTTATAGAATTTTTATTTATAAACTCTATTTTATCCTTAGGAGTATGAATTTTGGAAGTATCATTATCGCAAAATGTTATAGCATTTACACCCTTTTCTCTAAAAAAATAATGATCACTAGCATTTTCAAACATATAATTAAAATTAATATTTTTAGAAGAACATAAAGTGGATAATTCTTTTATAAGAGGAGTATCAGCTGTATCTTTATCAGATCCCATTATACAAAGGGGAACACTTTCACTACCTCCTATCATATCAAAATTTAATAATGTAGAATTTTTTACTTTGCTATAATATTTTTCTACAAAAGCCTTAGAGCCAAGACAACCAAATTCTTCAGCATTAAAAGAAACAAATATAATATCTCTATCCGGTGTACCTAAGGATTTAATATATTTAACTAATTCTAGCATAAAGCTAGTACCAGAAGCATTATCTAAAGCACCACTATATATAGTCCCATTTAAATCCTCACCTAAATGATCGAAGTGGGAAGAAATTATAATAGGAGCATTGTTAGGATTTGTTCCTTTTATATATCCCACCACGTTATTAAGTTCAGTTTCTTTTATGGAATAAGGAATAAAACAAATTATTTTATAGTCTGATTTTATAAAATCTTTTAGTTCAGAAAAAACTTTTTTATTTGTGACAACATACATATTATAGGGCGCTTCTTTTACAAAAGAGCTTCTAAAATTAGAATCGTAATCATCTGTAGCATATATAAGGAAATTACCATTATTATAATTTATATTCATAAAATCATTTTGGATAATTACATTTTTATTAGTAAAAGAAAAAGCATTTTCTCTAAAATTAAGCATATCTTCTTTGAAATCTTTACCATAAGAATAATTTTTAATTAAGTTACCTTGAGAATCTATTACTTTCAAGTAAGGATTACCTTCAATTTTGCTAGGATAAAAACATCCAAAACTATGGAAATAGTTTTCTTCATAGGGAAGTAGATTATTATTTCTAAAATTATTTCTTATATATTCTGAAACTTGCCTATTTTCCATAGAGCCAGGAAGTCTTCCCTTAAATTCATTAGAGGATATTAAATTAATATTATTTAGTACAGAGTTTATATTAAATGATTTTATAAATAAAGCGGTTTGTATACTAAAACATAAAAAGGTTAAAATAATAGTTATATAAAATAACTTGGCAAAATTTCTCATAATATCTCCTATAAATTGTTTATAATTTAATTTATATTAATTTGCCAAAGGATATATAACTGGTATAATATATTTTTAGTGACTTTATTTAATATTTGGAGGTAAAAATGAACAATATAAATAGTGTTTTATCAAAAGAACTTAATATATCTATTAAGTATATAGATGCAGTTATAGATTTATTAGATCAAGGAAATACAGTACCTTTTATAGCAAGATATAGAAAAGAAGTAACTGGAGGCATGAGCGACGAAACTCTTAGAGAGCTTTTTGAAAGGCTTACATATCTAAGAAATTTAAGTTCTAAAAAAGAAGATGTTATAAGACTTATAGAGGAGCAAGGAAAGCTTACAGAAGAACTTAAGATATCTATAATTAATAGTAAAACTGTTACGGAAGTAGAAGATTTATATAGACCTTATAGGCCAAAGAGAAGGACAAGAGCTACTATAGCGGAAGGAAAAGGATTAAAACCTTTAGCGGAAACAATATTAGAAGGTAATTTTAAAGAAGATATAAAAGTATATGCTAGTCAATTTGTAAATGAAGAAAAAGAAGTAAAAACTATTGAAGATGCTCTTCAAGGTGCCATGGATATAATAAGTGAAGTTATATCTGACGAAGCAGAATACAGAAAGTGGATAAGAAATTTTGTTTTTAATGAGGGAATAATAGAAACAAAAGGTGAAAGCAAGGAGCCTACTCCTTATGAAATGTATTATGATTATAAAGAAAATGTAAAAAATATTCCTCCACACAGAATATTAGCTATAAATAGAGGAGAAAAAGAAAAAATATTAACAGCAAAAGTTACTTGTAATGAAGACAAAATAATAGATTATTTAAAAAGTAGATCCTTAAAAGGAAATAAAGAAACAGATATATATATAGAAGAGTCTGTTAAAGATTCTTTAAAAAGATTAATATATCCCTCTATAGAAAGAGAGATAAGATCAGAGTTAACGGAAAAGGGTGAAGAAGGAGCAATAAAAATATTTAAAGAGAATCTAAAGGCTCTTTTGATGCAAGCACCTATAAAAGATAAAGTGGTTTTAGGGTATGATCCAGGTTTTAGAACAGGATGTAAGATAGCAGTATTAGACGAAACAGGAAAGTTATTAGATACAGCTACAGTTTATGCTACAGCACCACAAAACGATGTAGAAGGTTCTGTAAAAATATTAAAAGAATTGATATATAAATATGACGTTGATGTGATATCTTTAGGAAATGGAACAGCTAGTAGAGAATCAGAAGAGGTTATAGCCAAAATGCTTAAAGAAATAAAAGAAGAAAAAGGGAAAGATATATATTATGTTATAGTATCTGAAGCTGGAGCCTCTGTTTATTCTGCATCAAAATTAGCTACAGAAGAATATCCAGATATAAATGTTTCTTTAAGAGGGGCTATATCTATAGGTAGAAGACTTCAAGATCCTCTAGCAGAACTTGTAAAAATAGATCCTAAGTCTATAGGGGTAGGACAATATCAACACGATGTATCTCAAAAAAAATTAGATGAATCATTAAAAGGTGTGGTAGAAGATTGTGTTAATGCGGTAGGAGTAGACTTAAATACTGCAACACCATCACTTTTATCTTATATTTCAGGCATTAATAGCTCTATAGCTAAAAATATAGTAGCTTATAGAGAGGAAATAGGGAAATTTAAAAATAGAAAAGAATTATTAAAAGTAAAAAGGTTAGGACAAAAAGCCTTTGAGCAATGTGCAGGTTTTCTTAGAGTTATGGAAAGTAAAGAACCTTTAGATAATACAGGAGTCCATCCAGAGTCCTATGAGGGAACCAAGAAGTTTTTAAGCTTGTTACAATATGATATAAAAGATGTAAAAAATAATAAATTACAGGATATAGATGATAGGGTTAATAATATAGGACTAGATGATATATGCAATAAAATAGATATAGGGAAACCTACACTATTAGATATTATAAAAGAAATAAAAAAACCAGGAAGAGATCCAAGAGAAGATTTACCAAAACCTATATTAAAGACAGGAATTGTTGATATAACTCAATTAAAACCAGATATGATTTTAATGGGTACTGTTAGGAATGTAGCTGACTTTGGAGCCTTTGTAGATATAGGAGTTCATCAAGATGGCTTAGTACATATAAGTCAACTTTCAGATAGCTTTGTAAAACATCCTTTAGATGTGGTAAAAGTAGGAGATATAGTGGAAGTTAGAATATTAGAAGTAGACCAAAAGAGAAATAGAATCTCCTTAAGCATGAAAAAGTAAATTATTGCATAAATATTAATATTGAATTAAAATTATTAATAGTATATAATAAAAATGCATAAAATTAATATTTATATCTTCAGGGCGGGGTGTAATTCCCCACCGGCGGTAAAGCCCGCGAGCTATTTTTAGCATGATTCGGTTAAATTCCGAAGCCGACAGTAAAGTCTGGATGGAAGAAGATTATAATTGTAACTATGATTACAAGGCCCTGATAATATTATCAGGGCTTTTTATTTTTGTTTGGAAAATTTCACAAGAGATATAAAATGGAGGGATAGTATGAAAAGCAGTAAATTAAATAAGTTGGTAAAGATATCCGTGCTAGGAACTATAGGATTTTTACTTATGTTTATAGAGATTCCAATACCTATATTCCCAGATTTTTTACAAATTGATATAAGTGACATACCTGCACTAGTAGGTGGCTTTGCGTTAGGGCCTGTAACAGGAATACTAATAGAGTTTATGAAAAATATATTGCATAGTATATTCAAAGGAAATACAGTTTTTGTAGGAGAAATTGCAAATTTTTTAGTAGGATCTGTTTTAGTAGGTATTTCGGCATACATCTATAAAAGAGATAAAACCAAAAAAGGTGCAATAGTGGGATTAGCCATAGGGGCAATATGTATGTCTATAGTAGCAGGAATATTAAACTATTATGTTCTTTTACCATTATATGAAAAAGCACTAAATTTCCCAATAAAGGCGGTAGTAGCTATAGGAAATAAGTTAAATCCTAAAATAGTAGATTTAAAGAGTTTTATATTTTGGTCTATAATTCCATTTAATTTACTTAAGGGGGTAGTAGTATCTCTAATAACTGCAGCTATATATAAAAATGTATCCCCTATACTTCATGAAAGAAAATAAAATATAAATATAATAACTGATTAAATAGCTAGTGTTCTATTTAATCAGTATTTTTATTATAATAGAAAAGTAATAAATTCATTTTATTTAAGATAATAAAATTTAAAAATATGTTAGAGTATATATAGTACTAACATATGAGTATATTACACTACTCCTTTATAAAGTTTGTTTAGTAAATATAGATCTAGTACGATAATAAAGTAAGTTTTATAAGAGGTGATGATAATATGCCAGACATTTTAAATATAAATAATGTTTATAATACTAATACAAAAAAAATATCTAGTAAACTTTCTTTTGATGTAGACCAAATTTTTGCTGCCAGAGTAATTGGTGAGGGAGAAAGTCCAGAAGAGGTAATATTAAAATTAATAGATGGATGGCAATTTAAAGCATCCATTGAAGACTTAAAAGGAAATTTACCTAATGGGTTACTTAATTTTAAAGTTTTAGGATTTGAGGAAGGAAAGTTAGTTTTAAAATTTTTAGAGGGTAGCTTGGTAAAGGAACAAGAAAAAGAGCAAAATTCTATAGAAGATTTATTACTTAAAGAGAATATAAAATTAAATAAAGAGGACTATGCTTTATTAGAAAAAATGATAAAGCATAATATACCTTTAACTAAGGATAATATATTAAAGGTTATAAATTTATCTAATTTTATGGAAAAACTAAAAAGTAATCCTCAAGAAGGAGATACATTTATACAAAACTATATAAAGGGTAAAGGAATAGATTTACAAAGTGCCAAAGGACAAGAGATAAGCAATGTATTAAAGGGATTATTTAATGAATTACAAACCTTAACAGAAGAAGATTTATTCATTTTATTAGAAAGTAATATAGAATTAACTGAAGAAAATGTAAAAGCTTTTAAAGAGGTTTTTAAAGAATCTAGCATTTATAACAAGGTAAATAATATGGATAAGGAATTAAATAAATCTAACATAGATAATAAACAAATAATAACTGACAAAAATATATCTGATGGAGATACTTTGGTAAAGGAAAATCTACAATCAAAAACAATAGAAAATGGCGCAAGTAATAAAAGTCAAAATGTTGTAAAAAATGAATTGATAAGTACTTTTAAAACACTTATGGCCACAGGTAAGGAAGAAAATATAAGTCTTGTAAGAGATTTAATATTAGAGGAAAAAGACTTAAATGGAATATTAAAAAATTTTACTAAAGAAGAGCAAGAAATGTTAGGATTAAAAGCAAAACCTGAAAATACTGAAGCAACAGAGCAAAGTTTAATAGGGGAAACTACAAAAAATATTAAAACAAAATCAATAGAAATATCAGGAAGTAGAGCACAAGTAGATTCTTCAAGTATAAAAGAACAAATAAATGTAAAAACAAATGAGATTAAAGATATAGTTAAAAATCTTATAGATACATTAAAAGATACCAATAATTCATCCTATGATAAAATAATAGGCACATTAAAAAATAATATAAATAATTTTAAAATGTTTAATACTATATCCAATGAATATTATTATTTAGATTTACCTTTAAATTTTAAAGAAAACGAATGTGACTGTAAAATTATAATAAAAGATGAAAGAGGTAAGGGTAAAAAAATAGATTCTAGTAATGTAAAGATAGCCACATCTATAGCTACAGCTAATATGGATATAGTAGATGCTTATATCACTCTTAAAAATAGCAATATGGAGATTAATATAAAAATTATAAAGCAATGGGTAAAATTATTAGATAAAGGGAAAAATAAACTTATAGAAGATATGAGCAGTATGGGGTATAATATTTTTATAAAAGTAGAGGAAAAAGCAGAGATATTTAATATATCAAACTGTAGAGAATTTTTTAATGATAACAATTTAAATGCTATTGATATTAGAGCATAATAAAAGATTGGGTGATTATTTTGAATGAAAGAAAAAAGGCTGCAGCTTTAAAATATGAGGAAAGTTACACATCACCAGTAGTTACTGCTGCTGGTATGGGATATGTAGCAGATAAAATTTTGGAAAAGGCCTCAGAAGAGAAGGTACCTATAGTTTATGACAAGGAATTAGCAAATCTTTTAACTAATATAGATATAGGCGATTCTATACCCTATGAATTATATGATGCAGTAGCAAAAGTAATAGCATATGTTATGGAAATAGACGAGAGAATAAAATAATAGAGGTGATATAGTGAGCTTATATGCAATATCAGACTTACATTTAGCTTTTAATGAAGATAAGCCCATGGATATATTCGATGATAAGTGGTTTATGCATCATGAAAGAATAAAAGAAAATTGGCAAAATAAAATAACTAAAGAAGATACCGTTCTTATAGCCGGAGATATTTCTTGGTCTATGAAAATAGAAGAGGGATTACATGATTTAGAGTGGATTCATAATTTAAAGGGAAGAAAAATTTTAATAAAAGGTAATCATGATTATTGGTGGAATTCTATAAATAAATTAAACAAATTGTATGAGGATATGAATTTCATACAAAATAATTTTTTTATATATGAAAACTATGCTATATGCGGAACAAGGGGCTGGAATCCTAAGCCATCAGATAATTTTACTACTCGTGATGAAAAAATATATAGAAGAGAGCTTATAAGATTAAGATTATCACTAGATACAGCAAAAAAAGCGGGAATGGAAAAATTTATAGTGATGTTACATTATCCTGCTACTAATGATAAATTTGAAGATTCACCAATAACTGAACTTTTAAAGGAATATAATGTAGAGAAGGTTATATACGGACATTTACATGGAATAAGTACAACTAGGTCACTAGAAGGGTTAAGAGATGGAATAGAATACTATTTAACTTCCTGTGATTATATAAATTTTGATCCCGTAAAGATTATTTAAACTTACGGGATTTATAATTGACAACTATATCGTAATATCGTAATATATAAATATAGAAATATATTATAGAAAGAGGTAGAATAATGGATAATGATTATGCAAAATATAATGATATGGTTGAACTTTTAAAAGTTCTATCCCACCCAGTTAGGATATGTATAGTGAAAGGACTTTTAGAAAAGGGAGAATGTAATGTAAGTCATATGCAAAATTGTTTAGGTATGCCTCAATCCACTATATCTCAACACCTACAAAAACTAAAAAGTGCAGGGATAATAGAAGGGGATAGAAATGGACTTCAAATAAATTACCATGTTTCTAATAAAAAAGCAGAACAATTGATAAAAATTTTGCTTAATGAGTAATAGTACTAAGAAATTTCTATTTAAGTAGGAGGAATTACAATGAATAAGAAGGTACTAATCATTGGAGGAGTAGCAGGAGGAGCTTCTGCAGCCGCAAGACTTAGAAGACTTGATGAAAATGCACAAATAATAATGTTTGAAAGAGGAGAATATATTTCCTTTGCTAATTGTGGATTACCTTATTATATAGGAGAAACTATAAAGGAAAGAGATAATCTTTTAGTTCAAACTCCTGAAGCTATGATGGGTAGATTCAACATTGATGTTAGAGTAAATAGTGAAGTTGCATCAATAAATACCAAAGAAAAGAAAGTTACAGTAAATAGTAAAGAAAAGGGAAACTATGAGGAAACATATGATTATATAATAATGTCACCAGGGGCAACACCTATAAAACCACCTATAGAAGGGATAAATAGTTCGAAAATATTTACATTAAGAAATATTCCAGATACAGATAGAATAAAAGATTATGTAGACAACAAAAATGTTAAGAGTGCAGTAGTTGTTGGTGGGGGATATATAGGTATCGAAATGGCAGAAAACCTTAGAGAGAGAGGTATAAATGTGGTGTTAGTAGAAGCTGCTCCCCACATATTAGCACCTTTTGATTCAGATATGGTTACTTTTGCCGAACAGGAGCTACAGGAGAATGGTGTAGGGTTAATTTTAGGCGATGGAGTTAAATCTTTTGAAGAAAATAATAATAAAATAAAAATATCCCTTCAAAGTAACACTGAGTTAAATGCAGATATGATTATATTGGCTATAGGTGTAAAACCAGATACGGAGTTCTTAAAGGGGTCTTCTATAGAAATTGGTCCTAGAGGTCATATAATAGTAGATAAACATATGAAAACTAATGTAGAAGGCATATATGCCGTAGGAGATGCTATAGAAGTAATAGACTATATAAATGAAAATAAAACAGCCATACCATTAGCAGGACCAGCAAATAAACAGGGTAGAATAGCTGCAGATAATCTATGTGGATTAAATTCTTCTTATAAAGGTACTCAAGGAACTGCTATAATTAAAGTTTTTGGATTAACAGGCGGTAGTACAGGTAATAATGAAAGAATTTTATCTAAATTTAATATACCATATAAAGTAGTTTATACACATTCCCAATCTCATGCAAGTTACTATCCAGGGGGTACACCAATAAGCTTAAAATTAATATTTGATGATAAAGGTAAGATTTTAGGTGCTCAAGCTTTTGGTTATGATGGGGTAGATAAAAGAATAGATGATATTGCTACAGTAATAAGATTTGGTGGAACTATATATGATTTAGAAGAGTTAGAATTAGCTTACGCCCCTCCATATTCTTCAGCTAAGGATCCTGTTAATATGGTAGGTTTTGTGGCAGAGAATTTATTAACAGGAAAAGTAGAAAATATATCACCAAATAATATAGATGATAGGAATAAAGAAGAGATTGTATTATTGGATGTAAGAGATGATATAGAAATTGAAAATGGGAAAATAGAGGGAGCAATAGAGATACCAATAAATCAATTAAGAGATAGACTAAGTGAAATTCCAAGGGATAAAGAAGTATGGATATATTGCCAAATAGGGTTACGCGGGTATATTGGTGCTAGAATATTAATGGCCAATGGGTACAAGGTTAAAAATCTTAATGGTGGATATAAAACTTATATTATGAATAAGTTTATACCTGAAAAAATAGATAAGATGCCAGAAGATAAAATGAAGGGAAATAATGAAACTAAGGAAGAGGTAGCAGAAATTTTAGAACTGGATGCTTGTGGTTTAAGTTGTCCAGGGCCACTAATGAAAGTAAACAACAATGTAAATGAAATGAGTGAAGGAGAAACTTTAAAAGTAAAAGCTTCAGATCCAGGATTTTATGTAGATATACAATCCTGGTGTGAAAGAACAAATAATGAACTATTAAATGTATCAAAGGATAAAGGAATAGTCACAGCTATTATTAAGAAAGGTAAAAAAAAATTACAAGTAGATGAAAAAAAGAGTGAAGTACAAACTAAGCAAAATGATAATAAAACATTAGTTGTATTTAGTGGAGATTTAGATAAAGCAATAGCATCTTTTGTTATAGCAAATGGTGCTGTAGCTATGGGGAAAAAGGTAACTATGTTCTTTACATTTTGGGGATTAAATATATTAAGAAAATCAGAGAAAGCAAGTGTACAAAAGGGATTTATGGATAAAATGTTTGGAACAATGATGCCAAGAGGAAGTAAAAAGTTAAAACTTTCTAAGATGAACATGTTGGGCATGGGATCCAAAATGATTAGAAAGGTAATGAAGGATAAAAATATATCTTCTCTTGAAGAGTTAATAGAATCAGCTATAGCTTCAGGTATAAATATAGTTGCATGCCAAATGTCTATGGATGTTATGGGAATAAAAGAAGAGGAATTAATAGATGGAGTGAAAATAGGCGGAGTAGGATATTATTTAGGAGAAGCTGAGGATTCTAATGTAAATCTATTTATATAAATAAAGTAAAACTCCTATAAAATATGTTTATAGGAGTTTTACTTTATTTTACTTAGAAGTCTAGCTAAGATTCCCTTTTTGGGTTTAGTATTATCTATTTTATCAATCTCGTTAGGTATAGTAGTAAAATCAATTTTATTCATTTCTTCTTTTATAAGATCATTTTGATCTCTAGCTAAATTTTTTAATCTACTAGAAATACCAGGACAGGTTATAACATTACTAAACCAACGCAAAGCTTCTTCAGAATTTCCAGTTCTCCGCAGTAATTCACCTATTAAATACATGGTAGTGTATCTATCCATCCCATATATAGGAAAATCCTCTGAAAAATAAGCTTCTTTAAGAGATTCTAGGGCTTCACTTAAAAATAATTTTTCTTTATCATAATCATCCTTTAGTCTATACATCCAAGCCAACTTTAAACAATTAAAGCCTTTTTTACTATAAGCAGATTCTATAACCACATAATTTAATAAAGATAATTTAAATCTTTCAATAGCTATATCTATATTATATACTTCAGGATATTCCCTAGGAATCCAAGTTGAAGTTATTTGTTCTTTTACAGAATTTATTTGAAAAGATCTTATTTTGTTAAAATCTTTTTTCATAGCAGCATAACCACATTCATTACAAACCCAAACATCATAAAAATAAGGATTTATAATAGAATATCGTATAAAAAGATCAGAATCTTTTTTTAGAATTCTGTAAGAAGAAGTTTTTATAGATTTTGCTTTAAAGGTATTACCACACACAGGGCAGGTGACTTCTTTATCATATAAAAGAGATTTTTCTTTTAACCATTCAGCGCTATTTTTTTTATATATTGGCCAATCTTTACTATTATTTTTATGTGATTCATTGTAATTCAAAATTATCACCTTCATTTTCGCATTCATATCTGATATTATAATTATATCAAATATACAATTATAATTATATTATAATATCAAAACAATATATAATGATAATAGGTAATATAGGATAAATTGCAAAATTCAAAGCATATATTGAAAAGGGTGAAGGGTATGGCACTAGGTGAATGGAAAACTTTTTTAATACCATATAAGCAAGCAGTAGAGGAACTTAAAGTTAAATTTAGAAGTATAAGAAAAGAATATAGAGAAAAAAATGAATACTCTCCTATAGAATTTGTTACAGGAAGAGTAAAAGAAATTTCTAGTATCCTAGAAAAAGCAAATAAATTCAATATACCATTAGATAGAATTTGCTATGAAATGGAAGATATAGCAGGAATAAGAATAATGTGTCAATTTACTAGTGATATAGAGAAGGTAGTGGAGCTAGTAAGACAGAGAAAAGATATGCAAATAATATATGAAAAAGATTATATAACTAATGTTAAAAATAGTGGATATAGAAGTTATCATATGATTATAAAATATCCTGTTAGTATGGCAGAAGGTCAAAAGGAGATTTTAGCAGAACTTCAAATAAGAACATTAGCTATGAATTTTTGGGCTACTATAGAACATTCATTAAATTATAAATATAAACATCAAATACCTAAGGATATAAAGTTGAAGCTTAAATCAGCTGCAGATGCAGCGTCTAACTTAGACAAATTAATGATGGAAATAAAGGATGAAATAAAGGATGCACAGAAACTTTTTGAAGTAAAATCAAGTTTAGTATCTTACATAATGGATAATATTTTAACGTTGCAATCTATGGGAAAAATTATAGATTCTAATAGATATCAAGAGCAATTGAACAAACTTATAGAAGAAGGGGAAGTATTTGAATTAAATAGTCTTCTAAAATCTACGGAAAAAACTATAGAAATGTATAAATAAGAGTTAAATATGGCTTATTAAAATAGATTTAATTTTAATCTGTAAATATAGAAAATACATTCATAAGGCACTTCATTTTGCTAAGAAGTTCTAAATTTGACTCCATTAAAAATTTTCTACCCAGTAGAGGCGCCATCCTTGGCTTCACTACTGGCTCCTCACGTCCTGTGAGGAATTACGAAAATTTTTAATTCTGTCAAATTAAGAACTTCTAAAGCTTATTCATATGCTTATTACATGTATTTTCCATATTTACTATATTAAAATTAAATCTATTTTTATCTTGAGACAGCCTTTTTAATTTTATTTAGCAACTATATTAACTAATCTATTTTTTATTACTATAACTTTTTTAATTTCTTTATCACATATAGAATTTTTAATATCCTCATTATTTAATGCTGATTCTTTTATTTCCTCTTCAGATGAACTAGTAGATATATTTATTTTAGCTCTTATTTTGCCATTTACTTGTACGGCTATTTGAACTTCATCTTTTATTAAGGCTTTAGGATCAAATTTAGGCCATTTTTCATTGAAAACAGAAGAATTAATGCCTATAAGTTCCCATTGTTCTTCAGCAAAATGAGGAGCAAAAGGTGCTAATAATCTTATAAAGTCAATTATACTTTCTTTTAAGAATGAAGCATTTTTAAAAGTATCATCACCAAGATATTTAGATAGAGCATTTGTAAATTCCATCAATCTTGCTATAGAAGTATTAAATTGCATTTTATCTATATCTTCAGTTATAGATTTAATGCTATGATGTCTTACATAATTCAATTCTTTCTCATCTTTATCCATGATAGATTTATTATTTTTAGAATTTTTTATTTCTTCTCTAGCATTTTCTAGTATTCTCTCCACTCTGTCTATGAATCTGCCTATGGATTTTATACCATCGTCACTCCAAGCCCCACCTTCTGTATAATCAAATCCAAACATTAGATACATTCTGAATACATCTGCACCAAATTCCTTTATATAATCGTCAGGAGAGATGGTATTCCCTTTTGATTTACTCATTTTTAAACCATCAGGGCCTAATATTAGTCCTTGATGAGTAAGAGATAAAAATGGTTCATCAAAGTTTAGATAGCCCATATCCCTTAAAGCCTTAGTTATAAATCTAGCATATAAAAGATGCATACAAGCATGTTCAGGACCACCAACATATTTATCAACTGGAAGCATTTTATTTATTAATTCAGGATCAAAAGCTTCTTTTTCGTTATTATTATCTGGATATCTTAAATAATACCAAGAAGAACATACAAAAGTATCTAATGTGTCTGCTTCTCTTCTAGCTGGACCGCCACATTTTGGGCAAGTTGTATTTATAAAGTCATCACATTTACCTAAAGGTGATTTCCCATCTGGAGAGAACTCTACATTATATGGTAATTCTACAGGAAGCTCAGCCATAGGAACTTCTACTGTACCACACTTTTCACAATAAATTATAGGAATAGGGGCACCCCAATATCGTTGTCTTGATATAAGCCAATCCCTTAATCTATAGTTTACTTTTTTTCTACCAAGATCCATAGATTCTAGCTTGGAAATTACAGCTTCTTTAGCTTTATCTCCAGATAAGCCATCGAATTCTTCACTATTGATCATTCTACCATATTCTGTATAAGGAAGAGAGTCACCACCTTCTATAACTCTTTCTATAGGAAGACTATATTTAGTAGCAAAAGCAAAATCTCTTTCATCATGAGCAGGAACTGCCATTACACAACCTGTTCCATAGGTATTTAATACATAATCTCCTATCCATATAGGTACTTTTTTACCGTTTATAGGATTTATAGCATAGGAACCTGAGAATACACCAGTTTTTTCCCGAGTTATAGATTGTCTTTCTATATCAGATTGGTTTTTAGCTTGATCTTTGTATGCTTCAACTGCAGTTTTATTTTCTGCTGTAGTTAGTTTATCTACTAAATCATTTTCTGGAGCTAAAACTACATAAGTAACTCCAAATAAAGTATCTACTCTTGTAGTAAATACATTAAAGCTTAAATTTGAATCTGCTACGTTAAATGTAACTTCAGCACCTACAGATTTTCCAATCCAGTGTTTTTGCATAGCTTTAGTTTTTTCAGGCCAATCTAATTCATCAAGTTTTTCTAATAATTCATCAGCATAGTCGGTTATTTTTAAGAACCATTGTTCCAGATTTTTTTTATCAACATTGCTATCACATCTTTCGCATTTTCCATCTAAAACCTGTTCGTTAGCAAGAACAGTATTACAACTTGGGCACCAATTAACAGGTGCTTTCTTTTTATAAGCTAAACCTTTTTCATAAAGCTTTAAAAATACCCATTGAGTCCATTTATAATAGTCTGGTGAACAAGTTATAACTTCGTTTTCCCAGTTGAACATAGCACCCATAGCTCTTAATTGAGATTCCATGGTTTCAATATTTTTGAAGGTGGAGTCTTTTGGATGTATACCTGTTTTTATTGCATAGTTTTCAGCTGGAAGACCAAAAGCATCAAAGCCCATAGGTTGAAAAACATTATATCCTTGCATTCTTTTAAATCTTGCCCAAGAGTCCACAGGACCATAGTTAAACCAGTGACCAGCGTGTAATTTACTTCCTGATGGATAAGAAAACATTTCAAGAACATATAATTTTTTATCTAAATTTTTATTATTAAACTTGTATAGAGAGTTTTCTTCCCATTTCTCTTGCCATTTCTTATCGATTTTAGTACTATAGTTTCCCATAATAATCCTCCTATCTATTTTATAAATTATTATTTACAAATAAATATTAAAAATAGTTAAATATTTATATAATAAAATTTATTTAATTATATAAAAATAAGTTTAGAATATTTTTATATAAAATAAAAAAACCTATCATCTCTTAATAGAGACGAAAGGTTATCCGCGGTACCACTCTAATTAAATCTATAAATTAATAGATTTCTCTTATAAAAATAACGGTTTTACCCGTGTCTATTTTTGATAGACAAGCTCCCAGGCAAGTTCACATTTCCCTATACTGTTTTGCACCATCCAACAGTTCTCTTTATATAGAAAAAATATTACTACTCCTGTTCAAGGCTTTTAATATTAATTTATACTCAATTGTATATTATGATACATATATTGTCAAGACATTAGTAAATATATATTTTTATTAATATTCTAAAGGATAGGGCCATGAGTTTAAGCGGTCTAGGATATATACATTAGTGAATCCTAATTTATCTAATAAATTTGACGCGTTTTTAGCTCTTACACCAGTATTGCAATAAATAATTATTTTAGTGTTTTTATCTATATTTTTAGATAAAATTGTATCCCTAAAATTATCTATTGGAATATTTAAGCTTTTAGGTATATGACCATTACTAAATTCTTTAGGGGTTCTAACATCTATTATTAGGGCAGTAGAATAGGGTGTTGATATTATGTGTTTTACCTCCCTTGGAGAAATATCTTTATAAGCTTTTGCATTGTATAGAGGTATTAATAGAATACTTGTTAGTAATACTACAAACAAAGAGTAAAATATAAATTTGTTTCTAATTTTATAATTCACTTTATACACCTCACTTAAAAGTCATACATATATTTTGCACAAGTGAGCGTATTTTATTAGTAGAATAAAATATTATATATTAATTTTAAACAAAGTTTTTACTATTAAAATTGAAAATATTATATAATTTTTTATAAAAGAGAAATTTTATAAAATAAAAAAGAGCTCTTTAAAAGAACTCTTTTGGCTGCCCATGCTGGATTCGAACCAACAAATGCCTGCTCCAGAGGCAGGTGCCTTACCATTTGGCGAATGGGCAATAATTATATTAACAAAATTTATTATAACAAATTGAGTAATTTTGTCAATATATTAAAGCCTTATATTTTTAATAAAGTGCTTATCAATATAAAATATGAATAGAGTTAAAACATAATCAAATGCAATAAAAGCTATCTGAGCTACAATAAAATAAATATATATATATTTATTAATTATAGGAATACCCTGAAAAAATAACTTATATATATAAAATAAAATTATTAAGCATATATTAAAAAATAAAAATTTTAATATTATTTCTATGTAAAGTTTATTGAAATTTTCTATATAATATTTAATTATTCCATATAGACCAAAAAATATTATATAAAAAATTACAGAGCTTCTACTTATGCCAACTACTATAGAACATAAAATTGATGTGGATAAGTATACTAAGAAGCCATTTTTTACATTTGTACTTATTATAGCTATAGGAATAATAGCAGAAGCAGTAGTTAATAAGGAGAGTTTATTTACTGGTAATATAGTGCTTAAATAAATAAGTAAAAAACTTATAGCTGTAAATATTCCACCTTTAGCTATATTTGAAGATTTTAAATGGGTAGTTTTCATAAACTATCATCTCCCCAAATTATTTTAGCAACAACTAATAAAATCTCCTCCGCAACATTCACAACAACAATCCATACAATAAAGAGTACCACAAATTCTGCACATATCAGGATCACTTCTTCTTTCAGAATAATAAGGTTTTCTATAAGAATTATTATTGCTGCTCATTTTGTTTAAGGCATCTCTATATTCAAAATTTGAAGGATCTAAGCTATAAGCATTATTAAAATAATTATGGGCTACATCATACCAACCTTTAGAATAATTTACACGTCCCATAAGATAGTACCATTCTGCATTTCTGACATTTATACTATTTAATTTTTGTTCCGCAGAAGATATATTTCCTCTATCTATATCAGCCCTTATAGAAGCATAGTCATTAGAAGAATGACTATTAGAGCTGCCATTATAATTATTTGAATTATAGCTTTGGGAATTATTATTTTTCATTAAATAATCATAGGCTTCATTAATTTCTCTCATTTTTTGCTCGGCTAAATCTCTAAGAGGGTTATTACCATATTGATCAGGATGATATTTTTTAGCTAGTTTTCTATAAGCTTGTTGAATTTCTTCTTTAGAAGCATTTTTATTTATTCCTAAAATTTCATAGGGATTCATTTTCTGTATTCACTCCTTTTAATACTCGTTCCATTTTTTCCATTAAACCAAATTGTAAAATATTATATAATAAACCTTTATTCTTTACAATAGGCATAGTGTTAAAATTATTTAAACAGGCACTGGCACAGTTTACTAGTAAAAAATCTATTTTATCTTTTATGCTATTTCGAAACTCTTTATAATTTAAATTATTTTTATTATAAACATTATTTATAACATTAAATTTGTTTTCATTTATATCTTTTTCTAGATCATCAAAAGCATCAATTATATAAATCCACTTTCCTAAATTATATCCTAGCCAATAAAGACTATCTTTAAAAGAAAAATCTTTATAGGAAGATAATATATAGCCCGTCAAATGGGCAAAATGATGAGAAATTTCATCAATGTTTTTATTTTCATAATCCTTTTCGCAAATATATAAATTTTTCAAAGAATTATCCACAGTGTGGATATGTTTTTCATATAAATCATTATTTTTGTGTATGTATTTTTTTAAAAATTTAGAGTATATATTACTTTTAATAGAGTTATCATCTTCTACATTATCTAAAAGTTTATAATAACTTAAAGCTACATTAAAAAATGATGCGTATTTTAGTGCTTCGTTATTGGTTATAATAACTTTTTTCTTTATAGGATGAATAATGCAATGCTCTTTTGTAAATGTATTTTTATTATCTTCCAGGGAATCTAATAATATGCCTAAAAAAGTCATATCATAATTTATGGTGACTCTAGGCAATTCACCATAATCTTTTTTTATAGTTTTACATAGTCCACAATAATAAGCTCTAAATTTTTCATATTCTTTTATTTTGAGCTCCATTTTGCAGGGAGTAACGTATCCAAACATAAATTATTTTACCTTTTCTTCTTTTAATATTTCATATATAGTTTTTGAAGTAGTATCATTCATAGAATAACCTAATAATTCTACTAATTCTTTTAATTCTTCTTCATTATTGGATTCTAGTTCTATATAAGGGAAAGGACAAAAACTTTTATCATTAATATCTATTTCTACTAAGGTTTCTTTATATTTATAGCTTTCCCTAAATTTTGATATAGACTCTATTAATTGTAATCCTAAGGCCTTAAAAATATTTTCACCTTCTTTAGAATCTAATATTTCAGTTTCATTTTCTTCCATAATCTTATATTTCTCTTGACTTATAAGTTTTTTCACAGTCATATAATAATGGTATTCATTTTTAATAACATCTTTTATATATCTAATTCTTGCATATCCTTTGTTTTTTAATAGTTTTTTATCAGAAAAATCATAAATATTATTAATTTGATTTTCCTCTTTAACTTTTACAGCACCTAAACTCAATAATTTTTTTCTAATTTCTTCCACATTTATTTTTATTATTCTAGTTTCCATTTCTTTCAATAAAATCACTCCTAATGGGGATAATTAAATGATGTCATTAAGTTTATATTATATATTGTACCATAATAGTTATAAAAACAATTTAGGAGTATCTTAATTTTATATTAAAAATTGTAGTAAATTAAATTTTGTTGGATTTTAGTAAAATATTTTTAATTTATTATATAAAAATGAGCTTTGGAAAGAATAAAGCTTTTATGTTAATATATTTGTTATAGAATTTTGAATTTATTTAGAGTTTGAAATATAATATATATGTTAAATAATGTAAATGAGGAGTGTTATTTTTGGAATATATAAAGGAAGTAAATATTAATGAGGCTATAATACATATATTAGATAACAATAGTGAGGAACCTATATTAAATGAATATAAATTAAGATTGGATGATGAAATATATAAATTTATATTAAAACATGTAGATAGATGTTTAAAGGATGAAGAATTGAAATATGCTATATTCAATGAGGAAAGAAATATAGTAAAAGAGCTTTCACAGGAATATTTAAATGGTCAAAATGATTTGTTAGATGTTTCTAAAGAGTTGGCTAGACAACTTTTTATATTAATGAAGGGTAATGATAATATATCCTCCTGTGATTTGATGATAGTTTCTATATCTACAGAATATGGACCAATGTTAGCCATATTAAAAATGGATTATGTTAAAAATTATATTCATGTAGTGGATATGGTGGAAGATAAGATAGGTATAGATATAGTGCCAGAATTTACAGGATTACCTGCAAGTGCCCAAAAGATACAAAAATGTGCATTCATAAAACCTATAAGAGAAGAGCAAGAATTTAATTTAATGGTTATAGATAAACAGAAAAAATCTAAAGATAGTGAAGAATATGGTTCAAACTATTTTATAAGTAAATATTTAGGTTGTAAGATAGTAGAGAATGAAAGAGATGTTACAAAAAATTTTGTGAAAGCCACAGAAAAGTGGGCTAAATCTAACCTAAATGAAAATGCAGATACCTCAGAAAAAATAATAAGAACAGTAAATAAGCTATTAAAAGAAGAGGATACTATAGATGTAAAAGAAGTTTCTAATGATATATTCGGAGAAAATCCTGATATTAAATTAAATTATGAAGGTTTTATTTCTGAGCAGGGAGTAAAAGATAAAATATCCGTAGACAAAGAATGGGTAGATAAAAAATTTAAAAGAATAAGAGTAAAGATAGATAAGGATATTGATTTGTATATAGATGAAGAATCTTATCATGATGAGTCAAGGTTTGAAGTAAAAAGAGTAGGGGATGGATCTGTAAATATCATGATTAAAAATGTTTATAATTATATGCAAAAGTAGACATTTATAATTTAAAAACAAGAAATATTTATATTAAATTTATATAATAGTTACTTAAAAGACCCAAACTAATAATAGAAAAATAGTAGATAGATTTGTTTTTAATACAGATCTATCTACTATTATAATAATTACTAATATAGCTTCATAATTATTTTATTTATTTTAAAGAATCAGTTGAACCTAAAACATCCTTTATTTTATCTTCAACGATTTTTTCTATTCTTGCTCTACCTTCACCTAAGTATTTTCTTGGGTCAAATTGTTTTGGATCTTCAGAAAGAACTTTTCTTATACCAGCTGTCATAGCTAATCTTAAATCTGTATCCATGTTTATTTTACATACTGCCATAGAAGATGCTTTTCTAAGCATATCAGCTGGAACTCCCTTAGCTCCTTTTATTTCTCCACCGTATTTATTACAAGTATCAACAGATTCTGGATCTACAGAAGATGCTCCGTGAAGAACTATTGGATATCCAGGTAATTTTGATTGGATTTCTTCTAATATATCAAATCTTAATTGTGCTTCTCCAGCAAATTTGTAAGCACCATGACTTGTTCCTATAGCTATTGCTAAAGAATCAACACCTGTTCTATTTACGAAGTCTACTGCTTGTTCTGGATCAGTGTAGATATGTACATCACTTTGTACATCATCTTCTACTCCTGCTAGTACTCCTAATTCAGCTTCAACTACAACACCATGGGAGTGAGCATATTCTACAACTTCTTTAGTTTTAGCTACATTTTCTTCGTAATCATAATGGGAACCATCAAACATTACAGAAGTAAATCCGCTTTCTACAGCTAATTTTACAACATCTAAGCTTGCGCCATGATCTAAATGTAGGGCTACATCTATTCCAGTATCAGCTATAGCTGCATCTACCATTGCTTTTAAGTATTTAGGACCAGCATATTTTAAAGCACCTGCAGATACTTGTAGTATAACAGCTGAGTTTGCAGCTTTAGCAGCATTTACAACTCCTTGTAATATTTCCATATTGTTAATGTTGAATGCTCCTATAGCATACTTACCTTCATAAGCTTTTTTAAACATTTCTTTAGTTGTTACTAATGCCATTTAAAATTCCACCTTCCAAAAATAAATTTAAAACAAATACATAGGGACAATTAAAGTCCCTATGGGACTTTTGTTTAATAACTATAATTATATTATAAATTATTACTTAGATATTTTCCACAATTTAATTATAATTCATTTATATATTTTTTAAAAGTGCAATAAATGAATTATGAGTATTATATATTATATTAGTATATACTTATATATCAAAATGCATTAATATTATACTATATTTTCTATGTTTATTTTTTCCATTTTAATAATATGTTCTAATAAAAATTTAACTACATGGATAGAAGCTAATGATTCATCTTCACTTTTACATTTTACATATTGAGTAAGTTTCCATAATTCATTATTTATATTATCTATTTCTGAATGATTTATAACCATAGAAATAACAAAATGGTTGTCTTGCCAGTCATTAAATAGTTCCAAGGATTTACCATATGCTTTTTCCCAGGATTCAGAAGAAACTAGTTCTTCTAATTCATTGCATTGATTCATGAAATTTTTACAAGTAGTATTTAGTTTAAATGAATAGTTAACAAGAGTAAAAATTAGAATTAAAAATAATATAAATGATGTTATACTTCTTTTGATAATACCACCTACTTATATTTTTATTTTTTTTGATAATATAAATTACCTTTAGAATTTAAAATAGCTATTAATAGCTCATCATAAGAACTAATATTATCTTTTTTTAATTTGTTTTCTAACCACTTTTCATCCTTTTTTATTAACTTTAAATTTTTTTTGTTAATTTTTCCATCCAATATTAATGTTACAGGCAATCTTTCTTGAGTAAATTGTAAAGATAAATCTTTTTTGGTAACAGGTGATTCTTCTGTTTTAGGGATTATAGATAATTGACCACTAGTTTCTAAAATTGCATATTCTATATTTTCTAAATCATAATACCCCTGGAGTCTTAGTTCTTCCATTAAATCATTTATGTTGAATCTTTGGTTTTTTAATTCTTGAAAGTCTATTTTCCCTTTTTCTATTAATATACTAGGTTCTCCGTTAATTAAGCTTCTTATTTTTTCGCTTTTAAGTTGAATAAGAGAAAATAGGTTTTGAAGTATTAAAAGAGTTAATATAGGAACTATTCCGTGTAATAAGGGTATACGAGAATCTTGCATGGGCAGTGACGCCAATTCTGATATCATTATGGTTATAGCTAACTCAAAAGGCTCCAATTCACCTATTTGTTTTTTACCCATTAGTCTCATAGATAATATAACCAAAAGATATAAAATTATAGTTCTGATTAAGACTATAAACATATGCAAACCTCCTTATAATCATATTGTGGCAAATTTAAATAAAAATATGAATAAATATAGGTAACAAAATATAATGAATTGAATTATAATAATATTACAGCCTAAAATAAGGAGATGAATAAAATGGAAGAATTAAAGCTATATATGCCTAATGGTAGTAATATTCTAGTATCTGGAGATAAAATCTTATATGATGTAGTAAAAGAAAATAAATTAGAAAGTAATATACCTATTGTTTTAGGAAAAATAGATGAAGAATATTATGAACTAACTTCCAAAGTGAAAAAAGAGGGAGTATTCACTCCTGTAGATATAACAGATGAAATGGGATTAAAAACTTATGTTAGAACTTTGCAGTTTATATTTATAAAGGCGGTTTTAGATTTATATCCTGAAGCTACTGTTATTATAGAGCATTCTTTAGGCAAAGGATTATATGGTGAAATTCATAAGAATATATCATTAAATGAAAATGATATATTAAAGATTAAAAATAAAATGAATGAAATAATAAGTAAAGACATAAAGATAAAAAAAGTTTCAGTTAAAAAAGAAAAAGCTATAGAAATATTTAAAGAATATGGAATGAAAGATAAAGTTAGGCTTTTAAGTCATATTCCACATGAAGAAGTGAAGCTATACGAATTAGATGGAAGATATGATTATTTTTATGGACCTATGGCATATTCAACAGGAGCAATTAAAAATTTTGATATTATGTATTATGATCCAGGTTTTATATTGAGATATCCTAGGGAAAAAGACCCATTTAATATACCAGAGTTTGTTGAATATAAAAAGCTTACAAAAATATTTAGAGAAACAGAGAAATGGGCTAAAATTTTAGATGTAGGAGACGTAGGGGCACTAAACGATAAAGTTGTATATGGCGAAATAAAAGACATAATAAGAGTATCAGAGGCTCTGCATGAAAAGAAAATAGCAAATATAGCAGATATGATATATGATAAAGAGAACATAAAAATGGTACTAATATCAGGACCTTCATCATCAGGAAAAACTACTTTTGCTAATAGATTAGGAATTCAATTAAGAGTTAACGCTTTGGTTCCTGTGCCTATTTCATTAGATAATTATTTTGTTAATAGAGAGGATACTCCAAAAGATGAAAATGGAGATTATGATTTTGAATCTATTGATGCTCTAGATATAGATTTATTTAATGAAAATTTAAAACATATATTAAAGGGAGAAGAGGTACAAATACCTACTTTCAATTTTAAAAAAGGTAAAAGAGAATATAATGATAAAAAAATAAAACTTCCTAAAAATGGAATACTTATTGTAGAAGGAATACATGGATTAAATCCAATATTAACAAGAGAAATACCGGATAAAAATAAATTTAAAATATATATAAGTGCATTAACTCAATTAAATATAGATAATCATAACAGAGTATCTACAACAGATGTAAGAATAATAAGAAGGCTAGTTAGAGATTATTTATCAAGAGGTTATAAAGGAGAAGAAACCTTAAAAATGTGGCCATCCATAAAAAGAGGTGAAGACAGAAATATATTTGTATTCCAAGAAAATGCAGATGTAATGTTTAATTCCACAATAGTTTATGAACTTTGTATATTAAAAAAATATGCTCTTGCAGAACTTAACAAAATAGATAAAAGCAGCACTGTTCATTATGAAGCAACTAGGTTAAAAAGTTTCTTAAACTTCTTTAAAGAAGTTGACATGAACTTAGTACCAGATAACTCCATATTAAGAGAATTTATAGGTGGAAGCTGTTTTTACGAATATTAAGGAAAGTGCGATGCACTTTCCTTATATTGTTTAGTAACAACTTTATGAGGTAAGAATAAAATGAATATGAACAAAGATATTTAAAAAATATACTATGAAAATTACAAATAATTTAAAGAGGTGAAAAAAGTGGAGCTGTTTTATCCAGATGAATATTTTTTAGAATTGCTAGAAGAGGATTTATATAATTTTAATAAAGAAAGTTACGATAATTTGACAGTAAATATAGATTTAGATTCAAGTGTGGATGAATTAGATGGCGAATATTTAAAAAGTATAAAAGAGATTTAATATCAAAAACATAGATTTTAATGTACTTAATTTATTAATAATAAAAAAATCGTGGAAAACCACGATTTTTTTAGAATTTTTTCAATTTTACATTACTAACCATAAGATAAGATAATGTTATGATTAAAATTACAGTTAAACTTGAAGAGCCAATTCTATTTAAGCTAATTAAACAATATAGAGCCATAAACATACCAGCTAAGGTTATTGGTATACCAGAAAAAGAACCATCAAATTCAGTAATATTATATCTAGCAAGTCTGTATGCTCCAGCTATAGGAAACATTAATACTAATAAATAACCTAGTATCCCTAAATTGCTAAAATTATAAATGTGAAAAGTTAATATAGAAGGTGCTACACCAAAAGAAACTAAATCAGCCAAAGAATCTAATTCTTTACCAATAGCACTATCAACCTTTAAAAACCTAGCAACTCTTCCATCATATCTATCCATTAAACCCGCAATTAGTATAAATAAAGCAGCCCATTTATAGTTTTGTTGAAATGTCATCATTAAAGACATAATTCCACAACCTAAATTTCCTAAAGTAAAAGCATTTGGTACGGCACTCTTTGCTATTTTTGCCATTATATTATCACTCCTAAAAAAATATAATTCCTATTAATTGAAATATATAATATTATACAACATTTTGCAAATATATTTAAGCTATAAATAGAATTAAAAACAAAAAATAATAATTAATTAAGAAATTCATAATAATTGTTAAATAAAAAATAGGTATGTGGATAAACTATGTTTGGAGGTGTTATTATGAAAGTTATGGACGTTATGACGCAAAATGTAGCAACGGTGAATAGAAATGATTCTGTAGAAAAGGCAGCGAGGCTTATGAGTGAACATAATGTTGGATCTATACCTATTTGTGAAAATAATAAAGTGGTTGGAGTTATTACAGATAGGGATATAGCTTTAAGATCCGTAGCAAATGGATCAAATAATAATATTAAAGTTGGAGATATTATGACATCTAATCCTGTAGTAGCTAATAAAGATATGGATATACATGATGCAGCTAGGATAATGAGTGAAAGACAAATAAGAAGATTACCTGTAGAGGATAACAAAAATATAGTAGGTATAGTTTCTTTAGGTGATATAGCTATAGAACCTCAACATGAAAATGAAGCCCAAAAAGCTTTAAGTGGTATTTCAGAGCAAAATAATTAGGTTAAAATATCCACAGGATTTATTGTTAAAATCTTGTGGATTTGCTATTATATAATGGTACAGCTAATTTAATTATAAAGTAAAAACTATAAGAGGAGATTTGAAATGAGTAAGGTAAAATTTATCTATAACCCATATTCAGGAGAAAAGGCTATAATATCTCAAATAGACCAGGTAATAAGAATACATCAGAAATATGGATATGAAGTAGTGCCTTATAGGATAAGTTTAGAATATGATCTTGATGACGCTTTTAAATCTATTGATGAAAGCTATAAATATATATTGGTAGCAGGGGGAGACGGTACTGTAGATAATGTGGTAAATCATTTAAAAAAATTTGCAATTGATCTTCCAATTGCAATATTACCTACAGGTACTGCTAATGATTTTGCTAAATTTATTGGTATGCCAATAAATGTTAGGGAGGCCTGTGAGCAAATATTAAAGAGCTCTGTAAAAAAGGTTGATTTAGGCAAAATAAATGATAAATATTTTATTAACGTTGCTAGCACAGGATTATTTACAGATGTATCTCAAAAAACTGATGTTAATTTAAAAAATACTATGGGCAAACTTGCTTACTATGTAAAAGGATTAGAACAACTTCCTAATTTTAGAAGATTGAAGATTAATGTTAAATCTGAGGAAGTTAATTTTGATGGAGATATGTATCTTATGATGGTCTTCAATGGACAAACAGCAGGTAATCTTCATATGGCTTATAAGGCAGAGGTTGATGATGGCATGTTAGATGTAATAATAATAAAGGCTTGCGCTATTAAAGATATGATAGGATTATTTATAAAAATGATAAAAGGAGAACATCTAGAAGATGTAAATGCATTAATATATTTTAAAACAAATAAGCTTATAATAGAATCTAATGAAGATATAGTTACGGATATAGATGGAGAAAGAGGCCCAGATTTTCCTTTATGTATAGAATGTGTGAAAGAAGGTTTAGATATCTTAGGCATATTAGATTAATATAGGAATATTTTAATTTTAATTTTAATAAATATAAGTAGTAGTATTGTTAAATTGGAGAGTTTAATTAATTATGATAAATTTATTTATTTATATAGCAGCCATATTACTTATGTTTATTATATGTATACAAGGTGGAAAAGTAGCCTTTAAGGCACCTCATAAAATAAAAATTATATCTATAATAATATATTTTTTAATGATTTTAAGATTCATATCTTTAACCTTATTAGTATTTGTTAGCAATATCAGAAATTTATATTGGCTAAAGTGGATATATTTTTTAGATTTTTTAGCTATACCTATAGCTATATTAATATGTTTTTATATATGTATAAAAAATAATAAATTTAACTTAAATTATATAATTTCTATAACAGTATTAATAACTTCTATTTTAATATTTTTTATGAGTAAATATAGTTTAAAAATAAATATGTTTAACGGCCAGTACTATATAATGGAATTATTAACACCTATTAATATGTACATGTTTTTTATAGTTATTAATTTAATATTTTTAATTTTATGTTTTATAAAAC
>NZ_BAAAAP010000014.1:0-99194 GCF_054768215.1 Clostridium sp. CTA-1 | reverse complement strand
TCTCCTAGTTCCATCTTTATACATTTCATTCCTTTTACCCAGCCCTTTTCATCCTCTAATATTTCTACTGGATTTGTTAAAAGGTTAAATATTATTCCTTCTTCCTTTGCATGGTGTACTTCTTCTACCCTTGCTGGAAGTTCTGCCTCTGACCTTCTATATACTATATGAACCTCTGCTCCAAGTCTTAAAGCTGTTCTAGCAGCATCCATAGCAACATTTCCACCACCTACTACGGCTACCTTTTGTCCTACTTTTATAGGTGTATCATATTCATCTTTGAATGCTTTCATTAAGTTATTTCTTGTTAAAAATTCATTTGCTGAAAATACTCCATTTGCATTTTCCCCTGGTATTCCCATAAATCTTGGAAGCCCTGCTCCAGATCCTATAAATACTGCATCAAATTTTTCTTCTTCTATAAGCTCATCTATAGTTACAGTTCTTCCTATAATTACATTGGTTTCTATTTTAACTCCTAATTTTTTTACATTTTCTATTTCACGCTTTACTACAGTATCTTTTGGCAATCTAAATTCTGGTATCCCATACACTAAAACTCCACCTGGTTCATGAAGAGCTTCAAATATAGTTACATCATATCCTTTTTTAGCTAAATCTCCTGCACAAGTAAGTCCTGCTGGACCGCTTCCTATTACTGCTATCTTTTTATTTTTACTATCTTCCCTCTGGGATAAATCTACATTATGTTCTCTTGACCAATCTGCAACAAATCTTTCAAGCTTTCCTATAGCTACCGGTTCTCCTTTTATACCAAGAACACATTTTCCTTCACATTGGCTTTCTTGAGGACAGACTCTTCCACAGACTGCTGGTAGTGTGCTGTATTTAGCTATAGTTTTTGCAGCCTCTTCAAATTCTTGATTTTTTACATGTTGTATAAATTCTGGTATTCCTATTGAAACTGGACATTTTGTTACACACATTGGCTTCTTACAATTTAAACATCTGCCAGCTTCTTTAACAGCTTCTTCTTCATTGTATCCTAAGCATACTTCTTCAAAATTAGTAGCTCTTACCTTTGGATCCTGTTCTCTAACTGGTGTTTTTTTCATTCTATCCATTATGCATTTCCCCCCGCTCCTATATGACATACATGACCTTCTTTTTCTTCTTCTACTTTATGAAGCCTTTTTCCTTCTTCAGTTTTATATAAAGCTTGTCTTTTCATAGCTTCATCAAAATCTACTAGATGTCCATCAAACTCTGGTCCATCTACACAGGTGAATTTTGTTTCTCCACCTACAGTTACTCTACAGGCTCCACACATTCCTGTTCCATCTACCATAAGTGTATTTAAACTTGCAATGGTAGGTATTTTATATTCTTTTGTTAACTTGATTACAAAATTCATCATTATCATAGGACCAATAGTTATTAATCTATCATAATTTTCTCCACTATCTATTAGTTCTTTTAATTTATTGGTTACAAATCCATGAAATCCATAAGAACCATCATCTGTACAAGGATATACCCTTGCTCCTAACTCTACCATTTCCTTTTCTAATAGTATAAAGTTTTTGCTTTTTCCTCCTATTATAACCTCTGGTTTTACTCCTCTTTCACAAAGCCATTTTACTTGAGGGTATACAGGTGCTGCTCCTACTCCCCCTGCTACAAATATTAATTTCATATTTTTGAGGCTTTCTAAATCCTCTTCTAGAAATTCTGAAGGCTTACCAAGTGGTCCTACAAAATCCATGAAGTAATCTCCTGCTTTAAGCTGTACCATTCTACTAGTTGAAGATCCAACAGCCTGTACAACTATGGTTACCGTTCCTTTTTCTTTATTATAATCTGCTACAGTAAGTGGGATTCTTTCTCCTTTTTCATCAATTCTTACTATAATAAATTGCCCTGGTTTCGCTGATTTAGCCACCCTTTTTGCTTCTACTTCAATAGAATATATCTTTGGCGCTAATTCTTTTTTTTCAATTATTTTATACACTTTTATTCCCCCTATTCTCTCCCAATTAATATAAATCTAAAAATTTTCCTTACAAAGAATAATATATATTATACTTCTTAAAAATTCAAATATTTAAAATTTCTATACTATATTAAAAACTATATTAAAAACTATTAAGTCTTGGGTACTAATCTATAAACTATAAATTTAATAAAAATTTCATTCAAAAGCACAAATTTTATTTGTTATAATTTTATATATAAATAATGAATTTTATAAAGTAATATGCAACTCTAAAACTTCCTCTTTTTAAAAAGGAAGTTTTAAAGTTATAAGTTATACAATAAAGTTATATTACTTTATTGAAATAGTTTTTTAATTAAAATGCTACATCTTCTCCGTAGTATGTGCAGGCAAATAATTTTTCCATAGTTTCATCATCAATTTCTCTTGGATTTGATCCAGTGCAAGCATCCAATACTGCATTATGAGAAATATATTTAACATTTTCCTTAAATTCTTCCTCTGCTATACCATATTCTTTTAAATTGGATGGTATATTCATAGTTTTATTCATTTCTCTAATCATTTCTATTAATGATTTTACTAATTCATCCTGATTCTCACCTGCAAGTCCAAGTTTTTTTGCAATAGTTGCATATCTTTCACCACAGGATTTGGCATTATATTGAATTACATAAGGTAGGAAGATTGCATTAGCACATCCATGAGGAATATGGAATACCGCTCCAGTTTTATGAGCCATTGAGTGCGTAATTCCAAGTAGTGCATTTGAAAAAGCCATTCCTGCTAAACATTGAGCCAAATGCATTTGTCCTCTTGCTCCTTTATTTCCATTATAAGATTTAACTAAATATTCCTTTACCATAATTATAGCTTGCATTGCAAGAGGATCTGAAAATACAGATCTTAATCCTGCCACATAAGCTTCTATAGCATGGGTTAGAGCATCCATACCAGTATGAGCTGTTAATTTTGCTGGCATTGTTTGAGCTAAATCTGGATCTACTATAGCTATGTCTGGAGTTAAATTAAAATCAGCTAAAGGATATTTTATCTTTTTCTTGTAATCAGTTATAACTGAAAAAGCTGTAACTTCCGTAGCAGTCCCACTAGTTGATGGTATAGCCACAAATCTAGCCTTTTGTCTTAATTCTGGTATGCCGAAAGGTACAACAGCTTGTTCAAATGTAAAATCTGGGTATTCGTAGAATATCCACATAGCCTTTGCTGCATCAATTGGTGATCCACCACCTATTGAAACTATTAAATCTGGTTCAAATTCTCTCATAACAGCTGCACCATTCATAACAGTTTCAACAGAAGGATCTGGTTCTACTCCTTCAATTAGTTTAACCTCTATACCTGCCTCATTTAAATAACTCTCTACTTTATCTAAAAAACCAAATCTTTTCATTGAGCCGCCACCTACAACTACTACGGCTTTTTTACCCTTTAATGTTTTTAATGCTTCTAGGGAACCTTCTCCAAAATAAAGATCTCTTGGTAATGTAAATCTTTCCATATCGAACTCCTCCTCATATTATAAATATTAGAATATTTTTATTAATCTTATTATTTCACAAATATTTAAAGCAAGTATTATGCCAAAAATTTAACAAAGTTACAGAATTAAATTGTGTTCTATTATAATAATATACGGATTTTTTATAATAAACTTAAAATCAAATATCTGCTTACTATCTAAAACACCTATATACACAGGCATTCCCTTAATCTACAGATTAATATAAAAAAACAAACTATCTGATAAAATAATAACTACTATATAATAAATAAATTTTATTTTATTTATATTTTACTCTAATAATAATATACATCACTTTAAAAAATTAAAATTTTAAATAGCTTATTGTATAATATTTATACAATAATTTGAGTTTCACTGTATAAATATTAAACACTGTATATTTTTTATACAGTGTTTGTTGTTTTTATCCAAAATTTTATGATTTTAATATTCTACAAAAAATTCGATTTTATTTTTATTTAAATAAAGAATTTCTCTATTATGAATAAAAATCCTTTGAAAAATCAAATATTATATTTCTTAATTTTTGAATATAGGGTAGCTCTAGTTATACCAAGAGCCTTTGCACTTTGTGACATATTTCTATTATATTCATTCAATGTATTTATAATAGCTTCTTTTTCAATTTCCTCTAATGTTCTTATTTTATTACTATATAAAAGTCCTATATTATTTTCATGAAAATTATGTTTATGCTCAATATTTTTAAAATCCTCTTCCAATATAAAAGAACTATCTCCCTTTAAATTAACTATGTTCTCTATAAAGTTTTCCAGTTCTCTTATGTTACCTGGCCAATTATATTCTAACATATTATAATATATATCTTCCTTTATATGAGGCATTGGTTTGTTTAATTTTATGGCTTTACTTCTCAAAAAATATTTAATAAGTATAGGTAAATCTCCTCTTCTTTCTCTAATAGGAGGTAATTTTATAGGTATTACACTTAATCTATAATACAAATCCTGCCTAAAGGTGCCCATTTCCACTTCTTTTTTTAAGTCCTTATTAGTAGCAGCAATAATTCTTACATTTACAGGTATTATTTTATCCCCACCAACTCTTGTTACATACCCTTCTTGCAAAACTCTAAGTAAGTTCACTTGCATATCTAAAGGCATTTCTCCAATTTCATCTAAAAATAAAGTTCCTCCATTAGCCAACTCAAATTTACCCGCATGTCCACCTCTTCTTGCTCCCGTAAAAGCTCCCTCTTCATATCCAAAAAGTTCACTTTCTATCAAACTTTTAGGTATAGCTCCACAATTTAAAGCAATAAAACTATTTTTCCTTCTATCACTATAATTGTGAATCGATTGAGCCAATAATTCTTTTCCTGTACCACTTTCTCCTTCAATTAATACAGTAGAGGGGGATGAACTTATACTTTTAGCATAGCTTATTACCCTATTTATTTCTTTACTTTCACCTATAATATCTTCAAAGTTATATACAGCTCTCATACCACTATATTTATTAACTAAATCCAACACCGTTTTTATTTCTTTAAAAACAATAACCATTCCTATTATTTCATCTTCTATTTGTATTGGAGTAGCAGAAACATTATATCTCCCTTTAATCAATTTATCATTTAAAACCGCTTCTTTATCCTCATAGGTTTTTCCATTTTTAATTCTTTCAAATATATCCTGCCAATTAGGTAATATGTTTTCTACATTTTGCTCTAATACGTCTCTATCTTCAATTCCAAGAATATTACAAGCTGCTTTATTTATGGTCTTAATCTTTCCATTAAAATCCACCACATATATTCCTGAAGATATTGAATCTACTATAGTATTCATATATTGATATGTTTCTAATAATTTTTTATTTGTATTATCTACATTTATTTGATTTTCTATAGATTTAACGGCTGCTACAACTAATCCTAATGTGTGAGAATGAACTTTATCTCTATCTCCACTTAAATTTAAAGATCCTATTATTTCTCCATTTATATCATGTATAGGTGCTGCAGAACATGTCCATCTGTGATAAGCTTTTATAAAATGTTCTCTTTCAGATATTTGAATAGGTATGTTCTCCTTTATAGCTGTGCCCATAGCGTTTGTGCCAATACTATTCTCTGACATAAATGCTCCCATTACCATATTTAGATCATTGGCAATATCTATTACTTCTTTATCTCCAATAATTTTTAAAATACATCCTTCTTTATCTGTTAAAATTATAAAAAACCCTGAACCCTTTAAAAAATCATATAATATTTCTATAAAAGGAGATGCAACTTCTAAAAAGTTCTTGTTTTTTTCTATATTATTAGTAATTTCTTTTCCTTTTAGAATTTTTTTGGGGAAAACTCTATTTTCCTCTATTCCAAAATAAACAGATCTCTCATGAGATTTTTTTATTATATTATCTTGTTTTTCTTTACCATAAATCAAACCATCACTTCCTTATGTGAGTATTATATCAAAAATTTAGATTTTTATTTACCTTATAAAATATAATCTTAAAAAAGATAAAGAAAAATACTATGAATTATTTAAAGAAATAAAAGAGTAAAATGTATCTTTCATTAAATGAAAAATTAAAAGAGGCTTTTAAAGTTCCTGTAATCACTGCGGGAAGAATGGACAATCAATTCTAAAAAAGAGTTATATAATGAATTAAAATTTGATGATAAGGATCTGTAGAGGTAATAATGCGTAATGTATTTATTAGGAGATGCAAAAGATGTAAAAAATATTATGACTGCTATATGGGATGCCTTTGAAGTAGCAAGACATATATAAAAAACTATCTTAAAATAAATTTAATTTAACTTCTTAAAAATAAAAGTAGATAGTTGTAAATAATAGGTAGTTATATCAATGATTTTTTAGTTGTTCTAAAAAGGTAGAAGATAAGAAAATAACTTATATACCCATGCAATACTGCTTAAACACTGTCCCCTTTCAGTTTTTCATTTTACTATAAAATGCCTATAATATAATCCAAATGAAATTTTTTTTTGCTATTTTAATAGACAGTACACCGTTGCCATAACCAATATCTAAGATCTGTCCATTATCAACTTCTAAATAGAACAAACCATAATCAATCATTTTACTTTGAATTTTATAATTACTACCATAATAAAATGAACCTCTGTAACTAAAAATATGACACATTGCGAATTCTGAAGATAGAATTCATTATCAATGAATTTGTTTTAATAGTCCATTTTATTGAAACTATCTTTCCTTCTGCAAATAAAAAAAAACTTATATTACATAAGTCATAACAAATTAATATATTTTTTTTGCATAACAGCCGTTACGTAGTACTGTTAAATATACTTGAAAGCATAGAATTACACTCTAAACTTTCAAGTGAAATTTTTTATTATTCTATTCCAGGCACCAACTAATATGCTACAACATCTACTTGAGTTAACACATCATGAAAAGTTAAGTCGCTAGCATAGAATTATAATCTAAATTTTCAAATGAATTTTTCATTATTCTGTTCCAACCACCAACTGCATAATTTGCTATAACTTCTGCTTGAGTTAGTGCCTCATGAAGAGTTAAATCACTATTTAATACATTAATATAAGAATGCATACGCCATGAAACCAAACAATGTATTGTATATTCATTTATATTAGGATTCCTACTTGTTTTGCACTTATACAACTCCAAAAATTCTCTAAACACTTCCTCCACTAACTGAAGAACTTCATTATAATAATTCTCATAGCAAGACCCCTGTGATTTCATAACCAACAGAATAAATGCAGTCTTATTAGCATACATATACTTCATAAACTTCTTTTCATGCTCAACATGATAATTGAGATTATCTATATATTTACAATTACCATTCCAAATATTTTTGTAATTTTCTTTTTCTCTTTCTACAAAGGCACAAATAATTTTTTTAAAACTGTTTGCAATCTTTTTTACTAATGACTTAAATAAGTCTTCTTTATTATTAAAGAAAAAATATAGTGCTCCAGTTGTAAGTCCTACATTTTTACATATAGTTCTTAAGGAAGCTTTCTCATATCCATATTTCAAAAACTCATTTTGTGCAGAAATTAAAAGTTTTTCTCTGGTTTCCATTGTATTATATATGGCTATCCTCTCCTAACTTCATATACTCCATAACACTTAATAACTTGGAGTATAGTATTATATATGTAAAGTTTATATAATTCTAAAAAATTATTAATATGCTTACATTAAAATTTTTTACTAAATATCTTCTAAAATTCTCTACTTCTCCACTTATAAGAAATTAGTTAATCTTAAATTTCATCAAATTAATAACTACTAAATGTTATTTTTATATCTGTTTCATATATTTTTACCTTTTACACACTTAAACTAAATCTATTTTAGTTTATTTCACTTTCATTTCACCTACATTACAAACTTTACTATTTTCACATCCTAAATTTGCAAATTCAATAGCTGGTTTGTTGGTTTCGGGATTTAATATACACACTTTCAGTTTATAAATTCCCCATGGTAAATTTTTATCTAGTGGAATTTGAAATGGGATATCTACACTTCCTGGAAGTAGATTTCTAATATCATAATTCAAATTTTCTTTTTGTACAATCTCTCCTTTAGAATCTTCTAAAATCACTTGTATTGGCCACTTAAAGTAAAATGGTGCAACCCCAGAATTTTTTATGCCTATACTTCCAATTAAACTTTGCCCTGGAGAATTTAGATAAGAATATTGAATTTTTGTAATAGTGTATCTATAACCTATTATATTTAGCAATCTATCTAAATTCTTTTTCTTTTCCTTTGGTAATCTTATGTATCCAGGATTACTTGGACCTAACCAAGTTGTATGACTATTTTTTATCATATTAATTGTACTTTCAATATTTTTATTTTCTAAATACATATCTCCTGGATAATTTGCAAACTCCCCGCCCGAAGGACTTTTTTTCCAATATCCATTCATTTCAGGATTGTACTGATCATTGTCAGGAACTTTATATCCATTATTTATCCAATTTAAAAAGTAATCATTAGTTTGAAATTTGTCACCAAAGGAATCATTAAACAATCCCATTTTATTGTCTTTTGCTATCTGGAAAGGCCTTCTCATTAATAAAATCTTATTGCTTAAATACTGTATGTAAGGTCTAACGTACTTGTCTGTTACACTTGCATTAGGAAATTTATTTTCTACATTTGATATGGAATTATTCCATTCTCCCCATTGACCAATACTTCCTATTTCAACAAATACCACAGAACTATCCTTACCATATCTTTTTCCTAATGCTTTGATTAATTTGCTATGATAATCAATTAGTATTGGATTATTATATTCGGGCGCAAATCCTTTATTTCCATCTTTATCATACCAAACTCCCTTTCCCTGAATCTCTTTATACAGCCAATCTGGAATATCCATGTGTTTTTCACTAGAAGGATAATCCATATATACCCTTATAACATAGCTTTTATCTCTTTTCCAATACTTATATTTTATCTTTTTCTCAATTGCATTAAAATTAAACTTTCCCTTCTGAGGCTCTAATTCTCTCCACGATATTCCCGCATAAACCATAGAAAAAGGTTGTTCCGTAGAGCCTGAAGTAGCATCCATAACTAACCCCATATAAGGATTAATTATTACTCTATTACTTTCTTTAAATTCATTAACTTTAAATTCTTTATTTACAACACCTATACGTTTTTTATTATGAAGAAACATTATTACTATAATCCCAATAATTACTATAAGTAATAAATTAACAACCCAAATTTTAATTTTCATCTTATTCTGCATAATCTCCATTATATCTTACAAGAGAAGCATCAATAACACCTTCCATTTCTGATATTTCATTTACAAATGCTGTGTTATTATTTTTTACTTTTACTTCTAAAGCCATCTCAGTGACCCCTCTTGTAATAGATTTAGACTTTATAAAATATTGTACTTCTTGAAGTGTAACGATTAATTTTTCATTTATTTTTTCTTCATAATGTATAATAAACATATAGGTATTGTTTTTCACTTTATAATTTGTTAATAGTTTAATAGCTAGTCCTACAAGAAGAGATCCCAAAATAGCCACGGAATATATTTTGGCACCACAAGCTATTCCCACTGTTATGGCCCAAAACATATACATTACATCCATAGGATCTTTAATTGCAGTTCTAAATCTAACAATACTAAGTGCACCAACCATACCTAAAGATAATGCAACATTTGAACTTATAGTTAATACAATTAACGATGTTAATAAACTCATCACAAACAATGAAATATTATAACTATAACTATATACTACGCCTCTAAAAGTATCTTTATATATATAGAAAATAAAGGATGCTACAATGGCTGTTATTATCAGACATATAACTACTTGTGAAATGGGTATTTTTCCAAAATGATCTACTTGTGTGAAACTTTTTTTAAAAATATCTTGAAAAGTTAGACTTTTATCCATGTTTCCCCTCCATTTATATATTATTTTTTTGTACTCTACAAAAAACATACTTAGAAATTGCACTCAAATCTTCCGCATCTATACAGATCATTTTACGTACACTTTCAGGTAAAAACTCATTAAATTTCACTTCCATTATCATCTTTGGCATGGCTATAATGGTTTGAGTTGCAATATTTTCATTGAAAATATTATTGTCTGTATAAGATACTCTTAAGTTTTTATCAAAGGTAATTCTAGTTTCACTTATTTTTCCTACATATGCTTCTCTATCATAGTCCACAATTACTTTAGGAGCTAATATTTTATTTTTAATTTCCCAATAAAAATCTCTTTTCAAAGGATGCTTTGAAGAAACTAATGATTTATAATCACCATTAATAATCTCATCATACTCTTTTCTTGAAATTGTGGCGCTTTCTTTACAAACATATTGACCAACTTTATTTTTTCTTTCAAGTTTTATTACCTTATCACTCATATTATAAATTCTTATACGATATTTCTTTCTAATATTTACGCCAAAATTTTTTTCATATAATGCACTGTCATATATATCATCATAATATAAACTTCTAATAAAATATTCTCCACTTTCATCTGCATTTTGGTCCAATTTTAGTACATATTTAATTCTATTCCTTACTGAAATATAATCATTGTAATTTATATAATATTTTAATTCATGCCTAAATTTTTTTCCTCCATTTCTCATATTTTTACCTACTCCCTCATCATTTAACTTCTAATTCCTTTACTCCATAATATTTAGCATCTCCATCGTAACAACTATCAAAGGCTACTTGCTTCCTACCATTAGAATCGCAAATTTCCACTTTCCAATAATATTTTCCTCCTTCTAAATTAGGAACATTTATAAAAGTGCTTTTTATAGAGTCCTTTTTAAACACTATATTATTAAAGCTAGGATCTTTACTAATAGTAAAATTATATGTTAAACTATTTCCTTTGAAATCAAAGGATTCATCCCAATTAAACCTATACTCATTTCCCTCAACCTTTGGTTCACCTAAAAATATTGGCATTGGTGTATTCATTGAATCATAGAATTTCTTCTTATTTTCTTCAACAATAGAAGGTAACCTTTTAATCTCTTTTTCATAATTTTCTTGAGTTGACGGCAAAAATTGTATATCTGGTTGACTTTTAATAATAGCATTCGTTTCATTATAATATTTAGAAACTAAGCTCTCTATTTTATCTTTAGACATATATTTAGATATTTCTTCAACTTTTTGTGTTAAATCTTTTAAATTCTTAGGATTAGATAAAAACCTCTTATGCAACTTAACCCCCCAATAATTAGATAAAGGTTCCATTTGCCAAGGTGCAAATTCTACCTTTTGATCTCCCTGGGACTCAAATCCAAAAGCACCGTCATAGTCCCAAGGTATAAAATACCATTTGTCTGAAGTAACGGGACTAAAAAGCAAGAAGTTTTGAGATGTTGTATCTCTATTTCCTGTTAAAATATTTATAGCAAGCCAAGTTAAATAATTTTCTCTATTAAAATGCTTATTTATTACATCATCAATATTTAAATCATAATTGTTTACATCATCTAACATTTTTATTAATCTAGTATGATCTTCTATCCCTCTACATTTTAATATTTTACTAAACTCCACTTTATCATAGGCAGGATCAGTTACATTTTTAATTCTGTCAGCGTATCTATTAAACTCAAAAAATTCTGCCTTATATAAATACCCTTCTTGAGCTAGTCCATGATTTTTGATATATGATTCATTAGGTTGCTCAATTTGAGTATATAATCCTTGGTCTACAAATTCATTACTTCCTCCAGCTAAATCCTTAACATAAACTTGAAAAAATTCTGTTCTCATACTAAAAATATCTGGAATTGTCTTAATTAAATCAAAAGCTAACTTTGCTCTTATCCTTGTCAAATCATAAGGACACTTATTTAGATTTATTACACTTTGTCCCTTCCATTTTCCAGCTTTTTTAGAAAGCTTTATTTTATATGATTTTTGTGCTGCTCTACTGGTAGCATGTCCCTTAGGTTCAATAGTTGCATTCACATCTGAACCAGCCATTATAGGAGAAGGCTTATCAAACTCAACTTGTACATTTAATTTAGGTTTTGTTTCTGGTTTGCCCTTTTGAGTTAAAAAATTATGAAATCTGTATCTATATAAATTACCCATATTTTTTTTATTATCTTTTGCAACGGTAATATATATTTTCCTAACACCATCTTCATCCTCTTCATAAATTGCTTTATTATCTTTAACAGTATATTCAACTTTTCCACCATTTTTTATACTTTTTTCTTCAACCTTATTGACAATTATGATATTTTTGACAAATAATAAAATAACTATTATAAGCACTATTATTAAGGATATTGCAATAATAATTACGTTTTTTCTGCTAATCTTTTTCACTCAATTTGTCTCCTTTCATAATTTTATTATGGTATAATCTAACAAAAAAACCATCCACTTTTTTTATAAACATTGGTTGAGAAGCAAAAGTATAATAATCTATTTCTTTTAAAAACGAATCAAGCTTACGATATGAATAAATAAAGGAACTTAAAGCTGCTACAAAGAATCCAAATCCATAAAAATACTCACCTAAAAATAATGTTAATAATGTTAATAAAAAATTTAACACACAGAAAACAATTGATATTTTCATAGCATTTACCATACTGTCAAAATAAAGTAAAATCACTACTATAATATACATTATAGAAAAACTCATGCTTCCTAAAACTAGTATAGAAAATATATCTGTTGGCAATCCTGCCAGCCCTATCTGAGGTAAAAATTTTTTTCCAAATACCATAAATACTAAACCAATAATAAATTGCATTTCAATAAGATAATTTAGTTCAGAATACAATGTAGAAATCATTTCTGACCTTGCTAAATTAATATCTTCTATGTTTCCTTTTTCCTGAGATACCATATAATATTTCTTATATTTAGGATAAAATGCAGTTTCAGTCTTTACTTGAAATAGTACCGTTATCGGCATTAATGATAAAAAAGCATAAAATAATGCAATATCATAAAATGGCGCAACTCTAAAAGTATTCTCCACAGTTATTCCCTTAGGACTAAGCCAAAACACAAAATTATGTATATACATTCCAATATAATATAAAAAACCTGTAATAAATATATATGGATATTTATTAAAACTTGTAATTACTTCAAAGCACTCTTTATAGTTAAAACTATTTTGCCCAAATTCTTTTATTATCTTTTTTATAAACAACATTATCATTACAAAGAATCCAAAAGTAATAGAAAATAACGCACTATAAAATATACTAAACTTTATAAAATAACTTAAAACAAAATAAATTACTATTATATTACCAATCCCTATCAAAAAACTCTTTAAAATTGCTACATAATCTTTTAAAACAGATATGTATACTGATTGAATCCATACTACTGATAATTCACCTAAAAGAATTATAGAAAGTATTTTTACACAACTACTTATATTAGAATTAATATAAAATAAATTTGAAATAGTAAAATCAATTACCAAAACTATAGATAAAATACCAAATAGGGAAGGTACTATCTTTTCTTTATTATCTTTATATATACAATCTGAAACATATCTGGATATTAAAAGAGAAAATCCTCCTGTAATTATTAATGAAAATGAAAAACAATATACTATTATTGTCACAAAATATTCTACACTTTTATAACTTTCGCCCATAACTTTCATAAAATATTGCATTGTCGTAATTAGTAATATACATAAACATGTAGGTCCAATACTTACCAAGGAAGATATGAAATATGCTCTAATATCATAAAACAAGCTATGTTCTTTAAAAAGTTTTTTTAATTCAAAACCTATTCCAGCCATTATATTTCTCTCACCACTTCATTATAAATTTTTTTATAACTATTTATGAAATTTTCAATAGTATACCTAGTTGAAACTCTTGTATATGCATTTCCACCCAATTTATCCATAAGTTTTTTATTGTTACTTAATTTTATGATAGCAGCACCAAAGCCTTCATAATCCATAACAGGCACAATTATTCCAGCCTGTGCTGTATCATCCATGGTTCCATACATGAGTTCTTTGCAGCTTCCAACATCTGTAAGGACATGTGGTTTACCACAAGCCATCCCCTCTAATACTGCTAATGGTTGGCCTTCACTTATACTTCCAAGTACAAGAATGTCCATCTTACCTACATACTCTTTAACATTTATCTGGCCTGTAAATGTTATATTTTTAAGCTTCAGTGATTTAGCAAATGCCTTACACTCTTCAGTGTAAATAGGATCCTCATCTTCTGGTCCCATTATGAAAAGGTGAATATTTTTCACCTTTTCATAAGCTACAGCAAATCCTTGAATAATTGTTTTTACATCTTTTATTGGAACTACTCTCAAAATAGCCCCAATATTTATAATTTCATCTTTTTCTTTCTTTCTATTAATATTATTAAAGTCTTTGCAATTTACCCCATTAGGTATTATTGATATTTTATTTTCTTTACATCCTAATTTAACCTGAATATTTTTATTTCTTTCAAATAAGGTTATTACCTTATCTGAAAACTTATAGGCACATCTTGATAATGTATAAAAAAACTTTATCCAAAAATCCTTCAAATCGCTTTCAACCCAATCAGCCTTTATTAATTCTTCTTCTCTTTCTCTTGTATATATTCCATGTTCTGTAAGAATCATTGGAACATGATATTTATACTTTCCAAGGGACGCAATAACTCCAGCATACCCAGTGGACACACTATGATAAATATCAGCTTTAGGAATCTCATTTCTAAGAATTTGGAATAAAGTTAAAATCATTGATCGTATGGTCCAGAAAAAATCATTAAAACCTATATAAGGATATTTCTCTTCACATATCTCACGAATAATATCATAAAAATCTTTACTCATTAAAAACTCTGAAACAGAATAATTTTTATGCTCTTCAATAAATGAAAAAAGATCATTCCAATTTAAATTTTCTCCTAATATTAAATTCTTAATAACATTTTTCTCATTTTCTTTAAGATTCATCTGAATTATTACTTCACCGCTATCCTTAAGATATGTATCTAAAAAAATTTCTTTAACCTGAATAATGTTTTCTGGCAATTTGTACTTAAACTTCCCTTTTAAACTTTCCTCAGCTCCTATTGCAAAAATTACAAATTCATGCTCAGGCATTAATCTTACAAGACTTTGTATCCAGCTTGATACCCCTCCAGTAACATATGGATAACTCCCCTCTGCTATAATACAAATTCTCATCTCACATCATTCCATTTCTAATTTAAATTCATAATCTTTTACTTTTATTAAATAAAATTTATTATCAATTTCCTTAAAATCACAATTATTTGTTTTAGTTATTTTTTTATCACTTCTTAAAATATAATACATAGTGCCTTTGAAATTTTTACAATATCCATTAATAGAATTATCATTATATTCAAAAGCTATATCACTATCTAAATATTTACTTAGTTCTATACCACCATTTGAAATTGTCATACTGTTTAACCAATCAAAATTGGTATATACGTCTTTCATCATTTTATTATATTCAGTACTCATTTTTTCCCAATTCATTCCTTCACTTCTTTCTGGATCTAAAACATCATCTGGATGAACAAAATGTGAAAAAACCCCATAAGCCATAATTCCATTATAAATATCAAATTTTTTTTCTTCTGTGTATCCATAACCTGAAGAAAATCTTGGAATACTTAAAATCCCTTGAGAATCTTTTGAAAATTCTTGTACACAATGCACATCATCCTTATCACTATCCCCTTCTAGAACTGATGCTATTACTTTAATATCTGGGAAAACCTTTTTTAATGCCTCCTTACCCTTTTTATCAATTATATTGGAAGGTGGGACATAACTTCTAAATTTATAATTCGGGAAAACAGACTTTAAATAATTACTCACTTCTTCAAGAGCTTGTACCATTTTTTCTTGACTAGGCCAAATCTTATATTCTGACTCTACATCTTTAATTTTTTCATCTGAAAAAAGTGGTTCATGATTATATCCATGAAGACCTATTTCTCCACCATTTTTAATTACCTCATATCCTAATTTAAAAAGAATATCCCTATTCTCTTTACTTCTAGCTTTATCAAAATTACCATTTACCAAATCATTATAAGATTCAATATAATAAGTTGAATACTTGGCATCATAATTTTTAGCACTTCTTAGCATAGTCGGCCACCAAATTTCTGTATAAAAATCACTTGTATTTCTTCCATATTCTGAATATATTTTTTTATTATAACCTTCTGGAATAGGACAAGGAAAATCATCTATAAAATTTAATTTCATGTTCATAATAGGATAAATAAACCCTGATTTTATTTTACTTAACAAGCCTACAAACAAACCCCTATATTTCTTATATTGAAAAAGATCCCCATTAGTAAATAATATTCTCCCATTTCCTAAGGACTTTTCCCAAATTATAGGTCTGTTATTTTCAGAAACCGCATGAACAATACAATTTTTATCAACTTGAGCCTGAACAGATGAAATCTCTGCATTAGGGTTAGAAACCCCATTACCTTTAAAAATCAGATCATTTGTTAATTTAATCCCTTTAATATTAGTGATTTCTCTGTATTCATAAATTCCCACTTCCCTACTAATACCTTCAAGGCCACTATATGTTTCAGGTGTCACTGCAAAAATAACAGTACCTCCATTTTTAACATATTGAAATAATTCATTAAAAAATTTAAATTTATATAAATATTGAAAATCTATTATTACACATTTATATCCCTTAAAAGAAAAATTATTATCTGTATTTACTTTATAATCAACCTTCTTCTTAATAGATGAAAATACTATGCTTAAATTTTCTTTTATCTTGACACTAATCTCTTCCCCTGGGTTATATATAAAAAGGTATTTTTCATTATTAGCATTACTAATACTACTATACTTATTAGATGTCTTACCATCCTTACTGTTGTAATCTTTGTATACATCTGTATTTTCAACATTTCCTAAAATAAATTCTAGTCTAAAAACAAATAAACCAAGGGCTAGAATCAATAAAACTATAACAAATCTAATAAATAACTTATTATTATTCATTAAATTTCTCCTTCTAACCAAAATTTAATAAGATTTAAAGAATCTTTATTTAATATAACATTAGATTCCTTAAGCTTTTCTAATACTTTATTAAATTTAGTTCTATTTTTATTAATAAAATAGATTTTCATAATTAATAAATATGGTTTTTCAGATTTTTTAAATTTTTCAAAGTATCGATTGCAATATTCTATAGCTTTTTTAAATTCTTTTAATAGAATATAGCAGTTTATAATTTCTTCATATAGATATTCATCTGATTCGTCTATTTTAATGATCTTTTCTAATAATTCTATATATATATATAGGTTCTTTTGATATGCGCTCTTATCTAATAATCCACTATCATTATATTTTTTTATCGCATCTGCATATTCTTTTATTACAGTTAAATCAGTTTTATTCTTTTCATATCTTTCTTCAAACTCTTGAATTTCTAAAGTAAGTTTACGTTTCACCTCAGTAACTGCTGTAGCAGCATAATGTGATGTTTCTGTATCTTCATCCTTAAGTGCTTTTTTTAAAAAACCTAAATATTTATATGGATCACTCTTTAAAACATTAATAATAAGATCTTGCTTAATTTTTTCATCATTAAGCACAAGGGCGTCCTCTACTGGAATAACATCCATTTTCTTGCTTAAATAAAATGGTTTTGATGTTAATTCATCAGATTGACTATAACTATCTTTTTCTAATTCTGAAACCTTAAATTTGCTAGTAATTTTTTTTCTATAATAAATATTCATAATATAAAATACGCTCCCGAAAAAGGGTAGACAAATCATTATTATAAATCCAATAAAGTATTCTTCTTTTTTTTTCACTTTTGCAAAAAGAAAAATTATTAAGGAAAAAATGATATTAATTAAGTATATCTTAAACATATAGGCACTCCTCATTATATTCTTCAGCTTGTATACCTTTTTCATTTAATCTTTCTACTATTAAGCCACTATCAGATTTAGAAGCATTTGATAAAATCAGAACTAAGTCATCATGTGACGTCATTCCTATATAATCACTTTGCCTAATTGTTTTAAATATTAAATGAGATAAACTATTAATATCTTTATCTTTATTTTTAACTTTTAACATAATAAATTCTGATTTATTCTTCTCCATTTCATCTTTTTTAATATTTTTTATATTTTCAAAGAACTCTCTCTTTAAAATAGGCGTATTTTCTATATATCTTTTATCTCTTATAGCTTGTTCATATTTATATGCTTTTAAAATAGCTGCTTTAATTAAGCCTGTAACCACATTTATCAAATTTATAAAATGCAATGTTAATCTTTCAAACTTAACCGAATTAATCATTATTAAAGCAATCGGAGTACCATGCTGATCATTTATTGGAGAAATAAACATTGGAATATCCCTATGAAGATTTTTATTTACAAACAATTCACCATTAAATATATTAGTTTTTGCTTCTTTTAAATAGTCTAATGTGATTGTCTTAGGCATATTAATATCATTCTTCCCCTTTCTAACAATTAATCTTAAATATTTATTGTTTTTATCCATTGAGTATATTGATACATCCCCTACCTTCAAAATCTTTTCGATTACTTCAACTGCCTCACTATAAACATACTGTGATTCCAAGCTATCTAATTTCTTAATAATTCCATATATCTTTCCAAAGCTATTTTCTGAATTTACAACTTGATCTTGCAGAACTGACTTTTCTTCAAGTATTTCATTATATATATTTTGTAATAAATCATACTCACCTTTTAAAGACTCAACAATTCTCTTTTGTGACTGCTCTTTTTTCAAATATCTTTCAAAAATATAACTAAGGATAACCCCAACTAATATATACATACCAATTTTAAAAGCAAAATTAGTATCTAGAGGTAACGTAAAAACAGATCTTCCCTTTAAAATATTTTCAACAGTAACTAAAATGCTAGTTAATGTAGTTGCAATTATTGTTTGCTTTCCTCCATGTGTTAATCCTATTATAAAAATATAAGCAAGTTTTAAATCCATAGTATTTTCAAGATATTCTCCATTTTTAAAAGTAGTCAAAACTATTATTAGAATAAATAATGCTATATTTTCAATATAGGGTATACATTTTTTTATTTTATCATCATATTTTAACTTTTTTTTTTCCGTATTGTTTTCTTCAACTTTATAATTAGTTGAATACCAATCAAATGTATTTTTTATACCTTGTTCTAGTGAAACCATAGGTATCCATCCCAGTGCTTTCTTTATTTTGGTGTTATCTAGACTGGAATGTTTAATATCTCCTTTTCTATCTTCTTTTTTAATAATGCCCTTTATCTTTTTTAAATTGTTTAATATTTTAATTAAATTATTTAAGCTTGATCTACTATTAGTAGAAAGATTATACACTCCAAAAGAAATATTACTTTCAGCTGCTTTAAATAATGCATCTGTCAAATCTGATACATAGATAAAATCTCTTGTTTGCTCTCCATCACCATTTAAAGTAATTTCTTGATCTTTAGTTATATTATCCATAAAAATGGAAACAACTCCACCTTCTCCTATAATTCCTTGTCTTGGTCCATATACATTTGAAAATCTAAAACAAATAGTATCCAAACTATATATTTCATTCCATTTTTTACAATATCCTTCTCCCACATATTTACTTATACCATAAGGTGATAATGGTTCGGCTATCTCTTTTTCTGTAAGAGGTATATTTTCATTATTACCATAAATTGCTGCCGAAGAAGCAAAAATAAATTTCTTAACCTTATACTTTGTAGATAATTCAAGCATATTAACCAAACCTAAAATATTTGTTTTAGTATCTAAAAACGGGTCTTCTAAAGAGGTTATTACATTAATTTGCGCAGCTAAATGAACCACAATATCAAAGTTATTGTTCTTAAAAACAAATTCACATCTTTTATCTTCAACATCAAATTTATAAAATTTATGTTTACAATTTACATTTTCAAGTTTTCCTGAAGACATATTATCAATGATAAATACTTCATATCCTTCCTTTGCAAACCTTTCTACTACATGTGAACCAATAAAACCATATCCTCCAGTTACCAAAACTCTCATAAATCATCCCTCCAAAAAATTCCATTATGTTAAGTTATATAAATATTAATATTTTCACTATGAAAAACTATAAATTTAATAGAATAATAATAAAGCAAAAATGGAATTCCATTATGTCGATTCTCTCAAGTTATATAAGTTTAGACAAATAGACTATTGAAAAGAGAAATGTAATCTATAATTGCCTTTTAGCTTCGTCAATTAACTTAGCTTATATAATATCCTAGATATGTTAAATTTGTTTGTAGACAAATTTATAATTGAGATTTGCTAACACTATAACAGATATGAATTTGTCACAGATATATTGCCATAATATACTCAAGCAGTAGTTAAAATTTTAAATAATACGAAGCATACTTAAATAGATCCAATGTGAAATTATAATTATAATAATTTAATAATGCATTTAAATTTTAATATAAAGATAAAAAGGTATTTAATTTATTTTCAAATACAAATAACTCAATATATTTATTTATCCTTAAATTTAAAATAATGAATTATCCAATAATCTTGTCCCAATTAAAATTATTAGTTTCTTTAAAAATAAAATTAGTTTTACCGCCTTGTTTATTACTGCTTAGAAATTAATAAATAGCTTTATTAATCTGCCAAAATTATATTTATTCATAGCCTATTTGTCACTAATCAAATTAGCTAAACTTATACATTTTTCAAAGAACCTGAAATTTTGCCAATAGTTAAGATATTTTTTAATAATAACTTAACTACATCAAAATTTGCACAAAAAAACTATACCATAAATTTCTTTTGGCGTCAAAAAAAACTTTTTAAATCATTTTTTACCTTTATTTATCAATATATTACAAGGAAATATACGGTTTTATTCTTTTATAATTTTATAGATTTTATCCTAAAGCTAAAATATTTTTTAGAATTTTCTCATGGAATTTATTGTAAAATATACATTTAAATACATATAATAAATATTTTAAATATATATTTTTATATCTTTCCTCCGTCATTTTCAATATAAAAAAAACTTTTTTTAATATACTGTGAATATAATTCATTCATATATTTTAATTTTATTAATTTTCTAAATATACATAAAAAAGTGTATATTAAAGATATTTACTTTCAAAAATAAAAAGAATATATCTACTATATAGAGAATGCCTATATAGTAGATATATTCTTTTTTTAAATTATATTTTTATAAATTAATTTGAATTTCCTAAAGTATTAAAATTAAATACATTTTATTTTGAGAAATCATCTTTGGATTAACTTAAATTTTCAATTCTTATAACACTTTTTATCTTGTCTACTACCTCTAAGTGTTTTATTTCTTCTATGGATTTATTTATATTTCCTTCCAAAGTATCATAAGTTACCAACACTATGGATACAAAATCTTCTTTTTTAGGTTTCTGTATAAAGGATAGAATACTTACCTTATTTTCTCCTAATATAGCAGTAATTTTTGCTAAAACTCCTGGTTTTTCTTTTACAGAAATTCTTAAATAATATTGAGATTTAATACTTTCTACTGGTGCTACCTCTTTATTATTATAGTTTTTATCTATTTGAGGCACACCTTCATTTCTTACAACAGATATTATATCGCCAACCACTGCACTACCTGTAGGAAGTTCTCCTGCTCCTCTTCCATAAAGCATTAAATCGCCAACTGCATTACCTTTAATAAAAATTGAATTAAAAGAATCATTAACATTGGCCAAAGGATGAATTGATGGTATCATTGTAGGATGAACCCTAAGTTCAAGCTTTTCATTAATTTCTTTAACTATAGCTAATAGTTTTATAACATATCCCAATTCCTTTGCATATTCTATATCCTTTGCTTTTATCTTAGTTATACCTTCTACATATATATCTTCTACATCTACATTTGTTTCAAAGGCTAAAGTAGTTAAAATAGCTAATTTATAAACTGCATCATATCCTTCTACATCAGAAGTTGGATCTGCTTCTGCATATCCCTTTTGCTGTGCTTCTTTAAGTGCCTCTTGAAAGCTCATACCTTCTAAAGTCATTTTAGTTAGTATATAATTTGTAGTCCCATTAATTATACCTACAATTTCCTCTATTTTATTTGCAGTTAAACTTTCATTTATACTATTTATTACAGGAATTCCTCCAGCTACACTAGCCTCAAAATTCACAATTACCCCCTGTTTTTCAGCCTCTTTAAAAATTTCTTTACCATTAGTTGCAATAAGCATCTTATTAGCAGTTATAACATGCTTTTTATTCCTTATAGATCTTAGTATATATTCTTTAGCAGGCTCTAGCCCACCTATAACCTCTACTACAATTTTTATACTATCATCATTAAATATTTCTTCCACATCTGTAGTTAATAATTCTTTAGGTACTTCTATTCCTCTTTGTTTATTTATATCTTTTACCAATATTTTTGATATTTCTATATCATAACCGGCTCTTTTAATTATAGCTTCTTTGTTTGTCTTTAATATATTCCAAACACCTTTACCTACATTTCCTAATCCTAATAACGCAATTTTAACTTTTTCCACAATTTTTGCCCCCTTTTTTTTGCAAACAGCTTTCTAATTTTTAAATTCTTTTTTCAATCTACTCTTAAATTAAAAATCCTTTTAAATCACATATTTTCCCTTATACAAAACATCAAATAATTTCTATTTTAAAATTGATTTTATTTTGAAAATTACTTTTCTACATTTAACTTTATTACCATGTTTCTCAAAACTATATCAATTTATAAATTATTTATAATAAAAACTTTTAAAAATATCATACATAATATAAGAGTTTAACTTTATAGAACTTAAAGCTTTTTAAAATTAATAATATTATTAATACTGATATAATAAGTTTTTCTAACATTTCTACATAAATTTATAAAACTAATTTATAAAAGCTTTATATATGCCCCTTACAGCCTTTTCAAAATCATCATTTTCCACACCCACAATAATATTTATTTCACTAGAGCCTTGATTAATCATTCTTATATTTACATCGGCTTCTAAAAGTCCTTTAAATATCTTTGCAGATATTCCCTTAGTTCTATTCATTCCATTCCCCACTGTGGCAATCAGCGCCATATTAACATGAACTTCTAAAGAATCTGGGTTGCACTGTCTTTTAATTTCCTCTAGTATAATATCTAACTTATTGCCAAGCTGACTATCTTCTATTACTAATGATACAGAATCTATACCTGAAGGAATATTTTCAAAGGCTACTCCATTTTCTTCTAATATAGATAAAAGTTTTCTACAAAATCCTAATTCTGAATTCATAAGCATTTTGTGTATAGCTATAACTGTAAATCCTTTTTTACCTGCTATGCCTGTAATAGATCCAGTATAATTTAAAGCTTTATCATCATCCACAATTAATGTACCTTTATCCTCTGGTTTATTTGTATTCTTTATATTTATAGGAATTTTTACATCTCTTACAGGAAATATGCTCTCTTCATGAAGGACCTTTGCCCCCATATAAGAAAGTTCTCTAAGTTCCTTATAACTTATTATCTCTATAGGTTTCGGATTATCTATAATATTAGGGTCCGCAACTAAAAACCCTGAAACATCTGTCCAATTTTCATAAAGACAAGCATCCACAGCTCTAGCTACTATAGCTCCTGTTACATCAGAACCACCTCTTGAAAAAGTCTTTATAGTTCCATTAGGTAGTGATCCATAAAAACCTGGTATAACAGCTTTTTTTACGTTCTTAATTTTTTCTTTTATTGCTTTTTCTGTTTTTTCTAAATCTAAACTTCCATATTTTTTGAAATGTATAATATCGGCTGCATCTATAAATTCATAATTTAAATAATCAGCTAAAATTAATCCGTTTAAATATTCCCCTCTACTAGCTGCAAAATCTCTTGAAGCACCTACTTCAATTTCCCCCTTTATTTCTTCTAATTTATTTTTTATATCTACTTTAACCTGTAGTTTCTTTGCCAAATTTAAATATCTTTCCTCTATATGTATAAATACATCATCAAAAGATATACCACTTTCTCTATGTGCATGACATAAATATAAAAGATCTGTTATTTTATAATCCTTTTTAAATCTTTTACCTGGTGCTGAAGGTACTATATATTTCCTGTTTTCATTATCATAAACTATATTTTTTACCTTTCTAAACTGTTCACTGTTTGAAAGCGAACTTCCTCCAAACTTAGCTACAACTACTTTTTCCATTTTATTTTAAGCCCCCTATATATGAATTAGTGAGTAGTGGATGGTGGCTAGTAAATAGAATATTAAAACTTATTTTACCACCTAGTACCAACTACTAAGTATAATTTAAAAATTTTATGTTATTTTTGCAACTACTAACACTATATTTTTCTTTTAAAATTATAAATATTGCAATTATTGTGCTTAAAAGTACTTAATTTCTTTTTTAAATTTATTTACTTTAACACTAATTATTGTTTATTATAGTTCCTATATTATCTATCTTAAGTTCCCTAACTTCCCACTTATTTTTTAAAGTATCTAGAAAAACTTTAATATTTTTTGAAAAATAATTTTCCTCTTCTTTAATCATAACCATAATTGTTGGACCTGCTCCACTTAAAAATACCCCTAAGGAATTTAGTTTTTCACACTGTTTTTTTATTGAATAAAAATTTTCTATAAGTTTTGCTCTATAATCCTGATGTAATTTATCCTTACAAGCATGTTTTATTAAATGAAAATCACCATTGTTCAATGCAGATACCATAAGTGCAGTTCTTCCTACATTAAATATTCCATCTTTATAATCTATACTTTTAGGAAGCACTGTCCTTGCCTTCTCTGTAGATAAAGTAAAATCTGGTATAAGTGCACAAAACTTAATCCCTTCACTTACCTTTACTTTACTATAAATTATCTCCTTATTATCAGATATGGAAACAGTCATCCCCCCACAAAAGGCTGGATTTACATTGTCTGGATGGCCCTCCACTTCCACTGCTAAATCTAAAAGTTCTTTTTTATTTAAAACCCTACCAGCTAATTCATTGGCAGAAACTATACCTCCTACCACACAGGCAGCACTACTTCCAAGACCCCGAGATACAGGTATATCACTTTCCATTTTTATCCTTAACCCAGTAGGTTTGTATCCAATTTTATCAAAACACTTTTTCATAGCTACATATATTAAGTTGTCCTCATTTTTAAATTTGTCCTCACAGCCTTCAAAAATAAGTCCCTCTTTAATTTCTTCTACAAAGAATTTATTATACATATTTACTGCTACACCTAAACAATCAAAACCTGGTCCTATATTTGCACTTGTAGCAGGTACTCTAACTTCTATCATTTTAATCACCTATATCCCTAAAAAATTTTTAATTACTTTTTCCATTTCATCCTTTTTACAAGTGACCTTATGACAAATTTCTTTTTCCTCTAGTCCTTCTAATCCTTTAGGCAACTTTAAATTTAATTTATCTGAAAATAAATTAACTAATTCAAAATCTGAGACACTATCATTTCCTATATTTAATACTTCATTTATACTCCTTGGAAATTTAAATGGGCTTGCAGTGGATGCTATTATAGTAATCCTATGGTCTCCTGTTTTATTTTTATATTTTTCATAAACCTCATATGCTACTGCAGTATGAGTATCTATAAGATAATCAGAACTTTCATAAACCTTTTTAATAGTTTTAAGTGTATCATCTTCACTTGCAAAATCTCCATATAATATATCTAATCTTTTCTTCATTTCCTCTGTTATCTCATATTTACCCTTTTCTTTAAGTTCTGTCATAAGATTTCTTACAAGACGTGAATCTCTTCCACTTATTTCATACAAGAATCTTTCCAAATTACTAGATATTAGAATATCCATAGAAGGAGAGTTAGTCACAGAAAAATTTCTTCTTCTATTGTAGATTCTAGTATTTATAAAGTCTGTTAACACTTTATTTTCATTGGATGCACAAATTAATTTTCCAACTGGTATTCCCATATTCTTGGCATAAAAAGCCGCTAGAATGTTACCAAAATTTCCTGTAGGAACAACTATATTTATACTTTCTCCTTCCCCTACTTTTTTATCTTTAAGTAGGTTTACATAAGAATAAACATAATATACTATTTGAGGCACTAGTCTTCCTATATTTATAGAATTGGCAGAGGAAAAGATATAACCATTTTCATTCAGTAACTCATTAAATTCCCTATGGCTAAATATTTCCTTAACTCCACTTTGAGCATCATCAAAATTTCCCTCTATACCTACTACAAAAGTATTTTTTCCCTCTTGTGTAATCATTTGTCTTCTTTGAATTTCACTTACCCCATTTTTAGGATAAAACACTACTATTTTTGTGCCCTCTACACTATCAAATCCCTCTAGGGCAGCCTTTCCAGTGTCTCCTGAAGTAGCTGTTAATATAACTATGTCTTTAGTTATATTCATCTTTTTTGCTGAGGTTTTTAAAAGGTGAGGAAGTATACTTAAGGCCATATCCTTAAAAGCTAATGTTTTACCATGATAAAGCTCTAAAAAATATGCTCCTGCCTTATAATTTAATGGTGCTATAAGAGGATTTTCAAACTTACTATTATAGGCTCTATTTATACATTCCTTAAGTTCCTCTTCATTAAAATCATCAAAATATTTTTTCATAATATAAAATGCTAATTCTTTATAATTCATGTTTCCTAATTCTTTAAAACTCTTATCTATTTTAGGAAACTCTTGTGGTACATATAACCCTCCATCTTCAGCTATTCCTCTAATTATTGCCTCTGATGCTTTAACATTTTTTCCTTCTCCTCTGGTACTTTTATAAAACAAATTATTAGCCCCCTTTTAATGAAATATATCTTAATATGCTTTATTCCATTTTCTATTTTTTCCTGTTTTGTTAATATTAAAGTTATAACATATATATTATATTGTCTTTGATATAAAGTCAAGTGTTTTTATATAAAATACATTTTTTTAAATTTACTTATAATTTATTAAATATATAAAAAATAAAAAGTGTAGCTATTTTTAATAACCACACTTCTTCATATTATTATTCCTAATTTATTATTGTTGTATTACAAGTAATTCCCAAAACTCCATATCAATTATCATGTCTATAGCAAGTGGTTGTGAAACCACCAAATACACCAATGAAAAGATGGGAGTAGAAAAACTAGCTCTAAATATGTTTGATATTGATAAAACACCAGATCAATCACAAATTAGTGAATTAATTAGACGATTTGATTCTGATAGTATACATCAAGTAACATATATTAATCATCATCTTTTTATGGAGATTAGAAAATGTTGAAAATCTCTCTTCAATTCCTAAACTAAAGTTCATTACTAAAGGATACTATACTATTAAAGCTAGTAATCCTGCAAAACATTACCTTATTCAAAATATACTCACGCCGATAATGCTGCTTGGATATATGAACTTCCTCAAAGCAAATGAGATATTGTCCAAAATAGGAGGCATCACATATAAATTTTCTTTTTCATATATTCTATTATAACTTATAGTATCACTATTTTATAACTCTTTTACGGATAAAAAAGCACAATGACTTTTTACATCACTGTGCGCTCTCTTAAATCTTATTTTTATATTGTTACCACTCCAGAGTAAACCTCCCCTTTTGTATTATAAGTAACATTAAACACCATATCTGAAAGCCATTGATTGAAGGATGAATTATCGTTAAATTGTTTGAAAATTTCCATATTGTTATACATCAAAGAAATCATAACTTTATTTAATGCTTTTTGACTTTCAATTTTAGCGTTTTGTTTATCAGAATTTTTCATGGCATTTTGATACTCTTTATCTTTTGCCACCATTTCTGGTATCCTTGCAATCTGTTTTTTTACACCCTCCTCATTCTCCCAAGGTATACTCCCAAAAAGTTCATGAAAATTTGACAATCTATTGCTTAATAAATCCAGCTTAGGTTCCTTTACACCTCTATGATTTGAGGTAACAACAGGATTTATTTCGTAGCTTTCTTTATCTTCAAGTACTATTGAGATAGTAGCTTGTGCTTCTGCCCTATAACTATCTAAATCTATTGATTCTAGTATTCCTTTTGAATCATCTTCCTCCTTTTGGGATGTAGGAAGTTTAGGTATTAGCATATTTAAAAATATACATAACTTTTCCCATTCTGAATTGCCATAAGGTAGAATAGAAGCTAAAAATCCATAGTTTCTTATAAAAGCTTTAGCCTTACTTCTAAAATTAACTTGTTCATCTTCATCTAAATCTTCCTTATAAGTTTTAACACAAACATCAAGAAGTGGATCAAGTTGCTCTTTACCTGCACCATTTAAATAAAGATATACTATGGTTTTTACATGATACTCACTAAAAACTTCATATTTTTTAATCTCTCTTTTTATTTCATTAAGTTTACTTGGGTCTGTTTCATCAGATAAAATAGTTGTTTGATAATATTTTGAGAAAGCTTCCTTTATTGCATTTATGTCATTTGCAAAGTCCCAAATAAAAGTATCATGTTTTTGAGGATGAGCTCTATTTAATCTTGATAAAGTCTGCACTGCATTAATATCTGTTATGACTTTATCCACATACATTGTATGAAGCAAGGGTTCATCGTAACCCGTTTGAAATTTGTTAGCAACTACTAAAATTCTATAAGGATGATGTCTTAGCTTCATTTCAATTTCATTACTTGGAAATCCATTAATACTACTTTCGCTAAGCCTTTCACCACCAAATTCATACTCACCGGAGAACGCTACAATTGCTTTATAAGGAGTTTTTCTTTTTACTAGATAATCTGAAATAGCATAATAGTATCTAATGGCCTTTTCTTTGCTCCCTGTAACTACCATAGCACGAGCTTTTCCTCCTACTTTCCCCTTTGCTATAACTTGATTAAGAAAATGGTCAATCATAATTTCAGCTTTTAATTCTATAGCTTTTTCATTAGACTCAACATATCTACGCAGTTTGTTTTGAGTCTTCTTTTTATCAAATAAAGGATCATCTTCTATACTTTTTGCAAGTTTATAATAACTATTTATTGTTGTATAATTTTTAAGTACATCAATGATAAACCCTTCCTCTATTGCTTGTTTCATAGTATAAACATGAAAAGGTCTATGCTTTATCTTTCCATTATCCTTATAAGGAATTCCAAACATTTCCAAGGTTTTGTTTTTAGGTGTAGCTGTAAAAGCAAAATAGCTTGCATTAGTAAGCATTTTACGTCCTTCTAATATTTTAAGAATCTTGTCCTCATCACTCTCATCATACACTTCTGATAAAGTCATGTTCATCTTTGCAGACATATTTCCACTTTGACTTGAATGTGCTTCATCAATAATAATTCCAAAATTACTCTTTCTATGATCATTTCCTATACCATTAAGTATATAAGGAAATTTATGAACTGTAGTTATAATAATTTTTTTACCATTTTCAAGAAGTTTCCTTAAATCTCCAGAGCTATCTGCGTGACCTACAGTATTCCTCATTTGCACAAAACCTTTAATAGTATTTTTAATTTGTTTATCCAGATTTATTCTATCTGTAACTATAATAATAGAATCAAATATATTTTTACCCCTTTTTTTTACATCCACAAGCTTATGTGAAAGCCATACTATAGAATTTGATTTTCCACTACCTACACTATGCTGAATTAAATATTTTTGCCCCATCCCCTTAGCTTTTACATCATTTAAAATAGCTTCCACAACTGAAAGCTGATGAAAACGAGGAAATACTTGCTTTCTATTTATCCTTTTCGTTTCTTCATCTTTTTCTTCAATTATTTGAGCATAATTCTCTATAATATTTGAAAGTTCATTTTTACTTAATATTTTTTTCCATAAATAATCTGTTTTTATACCATTAGGGTTAGGTGGATTTCCTGCGCCATTATTATATCCCTTGTTAAAGGGTGAAAATAAAGACTTTTTCCCATTTAATTTTGTACACATCTTAATTTCATTGTCATCCACTGCAAAATGGACCATACATCTTCCAAATCCAAATAAAGTCTCCTTTGGATTTCTATCTATTTTATATCTATATGCTGCATCACCTAAATTTTGTTTTGTTAAATTATTTTTAAACTCACAAGTTATTATAGGAAGTCCATTTATAAATATAACGCAATCTATAGCAAACTTTGTATTATCTCTTGAATACTTAAGCTGTCTTATAACACTAAAAATATTCTTAGAATACAATTCTGCTGCCTTAGAATTTTCTTCCGTTGGAATTAAATAATATAAATCTAAATTCACAGGATATATTTTAAATCCATTCCTAAGCACATTTATAATGCCATCCTTTGTAATTTTATCCTGTAATTTATTTAAAAACTTAACTTTATTCATCTCACTACTTAATACGCCTAAAATTTGAAGTTTTTCTGGTTGAGTCTCTTTTAAAAATTCAAATAATCTATTTTCATCAATTGCATACTCTTTATTATAATCAATATTTGTTCCTAATTCATAACCATTGTTACGCTGAAGATAATTCACAATAAGGGTTTCAAGCTTCTCTTCCTTTGTATTAGTATTACTTATCATTACAATTCGATCTCCTTTATATCTGCTTCCTCCCCATTATGAATTATTTCATCTTCTATTTCATGAGTAATATCCTCTTCTGGAATAAATTCATCTACTGGAATATTTCTAACATCAACTTTTCCTATAACTATGTCTGAAATAAGACGTATACCATATTCGGTAATGAGCGAAATTTCTTTATTAATATGTAAGATACTTTTATCAATTTTATCTGTTATTCTTATAATATAATCTACTATTTTTTTCTGTTCTTCTATAGGTGGAAGCATTGTATAAATATTTATAATCCTTTCTATAGCTAATCCAGGCTGAGCAGCAGATTGAGAATATTGATTTAGATTCATTGTTTCAATTAAATATTTGGCCCAATCCACATTAACATTTGAATTTGTTGTTACTACAACTGCATGTTCTGAAGCCCAAAACCTTCCTTTCACTAAATGAACATTACCACAGAGAGCTCCTTGTCTGCCTATAAGCAAATAATTACCATCATGTGTATATTTATCAAAATATCCCCTTAGTCCATTTCCTCCATAAACAGGATACTTTCCTTTCATATCAATTTGTGAAGAAGTTATACTATCTCCACTTTTAAATTTTCCTAAATGCTTTAATTTACACTTTATCCAATGGTTCGGGATCTCCTCTACCCACTGTATGCCACTTGGCTTCATTTCTGACTTATATCTAACTTTACATTCTCCATTTTCAATTTTTATTTTTCCTATTATTGCTTCATTTATAAATACTTTCTTTTGTTGTTTTAGTAAATCTATAATTTTTTTCTTTTCTTTTATAAATTTTCTTATCTTACTAAGCTTACAATCCAAATATTTGACTATTTGCTTTTGCTCTTCCATAGGTGGGTTAGGCATTTTTGTTCTTAAAAATGTCTCTATATGAATTACTTTTCTAAGTCCAGTATAAAGCGATCTAAGTTTTTTGCTATTATCTAGTGACAAATAATAATAATATAAATATTTTTCATTAATATTTTCTATTTTAAAAACATTATATGAACCAGTAATCATTCCCTTCATTGAGGATAAACCAACTGTTCGTGGAGTTTCATCCATATCAAATAAGCAAAACACTATATTATTTGGATTTACTACTTGATATGCCTCAAAGTCTTTCGGAAATTTTCCCTTTGCATTTTCTAAATCACGTGGTATTATTCCTCTTTTTGTTAATGACAAAAGAGTATATTTACTGTGATTTCGTCCTACTATTTCTTTTTCTACCTTCATTACATTTTTATTTCTTATCATGTTCCAATGCTTAGGTATATAATCTAACCATAATAACTCAGTCTTTTTATAATCTTCGTAAGGTCTAAGTTCATTATGAATCTGTAATTTTTGATTTTTCATTGAACTTAACCTCCTATAATCTCATTTAAAAGTCCATCGGTTTCCGATTCAAGTATCTTAATATCTGCCTTTATTTCATTAAGATCTCTTAGCTTAATTGGCTTGTAAAAGTATTTTGAAAAACTTATTTTATAGCCTATTTGAGTTTTACTTTTATCTATCCAAGCATCTTTATTAAAAGGTAACACTTCATCTTTAAAGAATTTTTCGATACCACCTTCATGTAATAATGGTATCTCCTCTGTATCTCTTAAATTACTATCTGCTTCATATTCTACAATATGGTATTCATCTTCAATATTTTCATTAAATAATCCATACAAAGGATTTTTTTCTACTTTTCCTGGTTTGATTATTCTCTTTATTACCTTTTCTGCTACTTCATCAACCTTTGCCAGATTATTTTTAACAAGCTTTAATCTCTTTGAAGACAGCTTAATATTTAAATTTGAAGCTATTTTTTTTAGTTCATCTAAGAGCAGATTATAATTCGTTAGTTTTTTATGTTGAAATTTATCTCCTAAAATATAAATTATATCCATGAGTTCTGTATCTTTTTGTTCTTCACATATTTTACTGAATTCTTCTATGTTTTCTTTAGATAAATCCACACTTAAACGTAGTGGCTTTTCAACGGTTATCTTCCAATAACCAAATTCCTTATTATCAAATATTTTTGATTTATCATTTTCTTCAAAATTTATAAGTATATCAGTTATTACTTTTCTTATTTCAGGTGTTAATTCACAATTTTTATTTCCTTGATTTTTTCTAAGAGGACTTTTTAGATCTGTAGCATCTATAAGTTGTACCTTTCCCATTCTATGTTTAGGTTTTCTATTAGCAACTACCCAAATAAATGTTGCAATACCAGTGTTATAGAACATATTTTCAGGCAATGCTATTATAGCTTCTAGCCAATCATTCTCTATAATATATCTTCTTAAATTACTTTCACCTTGTCCTGCATCCCCCGTGAATAAAGATGACCCATTATGTACTTCTACAATTCTACTTCCAAGCTCTGTGTTTTGTTTCATTTTACTTATTTTATTCGCTAAGAATAATAATTGTCCATCACTAGAACGAGGAATCATTTTAAAATCGGATTCGTTATTATGCGTTACTGCAAAACGAGGATCTGTAATATGTTCTTTTCCACCTAATTTATTTAAGTCTGTTTTCCAGCTCTTACCATAAGGTGGATTTGAAAGCATAAAATCAAAATTTGTAGTTGAAAATTTATCATTAGATAAGGTAGATCCATAGGCAATATTATCAGCCTGCTTACCTTCACCCTTTAGCAGCATATCTGCTTTAGTTATAGCATAAGTTTCTGGGTTGATCTCTTGCCCATATAAATTTATAGAAATTTGTTTATTATTCTCCTTTGCAAGTTCTTGTAGTCTTTTTTCTGCAATAGTAAGCATTCCACCAGTACCACAAGCACCATCATATACAAGATAAGAACCATCTTTTATTTTATCTACCACCGGTAAAAAAGTTATGTCTGCCATAAGTTCAACAACATGTCGAGGAGTGAAATGTTCTCCTGCCTGTTCATTATTTTCTTCATTGAATTTATGGATAAGTTCTTCAAAAATACTACCCATAGTATGATTCTCAAGAGCCGGTAATTTAACTTCTCCATTATCGTCAAGAACTGGTTCTACACTTAAATTTATACGAGGATCAACAAATTTTTCAATTACTGATCCTAATATATCAGCTTCAATCATTGTATCTATTTGGTTTCTAAATTTAAATTTTTCAAGTATTTCTTGAACATTAGGTGAAAAACCATCTAAATATGTAATAAAATCTAGCTTTAATTGTTGTTGCTTTACCCTTGATTTTAAATCTTTAAGCATGAAAGGTGATGTATTACAAAAGGCTTGCCCTGCCACACTACAAAGTGCTGAAGTTTGATTTACTATACCTGCTTTATCTAATTTTTCTTTCATTTGTAATACTGCTTCTTTTGTTGGTTCAAGAACAGCATCAAGCCTTCTAATTACAGTCATAGGTAAAATTACATCTCTATATTTACCACGAACATATACATCACGCAAGCAATCATCTGCAATACTCCATATAAAGTTTACTATTTGATTATCCATGTATTTTTCCTCCAATATATATAATATATATTATAAATTTTCTTCTAAATTAAAATAATAATTGTATCAGCTCATCACAATTCCTCTCATATTATGACCTTATTTTTTGGGTTCCATAAAATTTGAGAAAGTAGCTATTTAACAACAACTTATGAAAATACCTATAAAAGTTATATAGATTTCCACTATACCTTTTCGAAATTCCCATAAAAAACTATAGATATTTTTATATAACTTTTCGACAAACATATAAAAAACTATAGATATTTCCACTATAGTTTTTCGAAAAATCCATATTTATTTCACCATAAAATTTATTCTCCCCATACTCTGTATACATATTTATATATATATTATATAATATCATAAATTTTGTACAAGTACTCTAAATAATATGAAATAAATATCTAATAATATTAATAAATTAGAAATATGCAATTTCATGGTAGAATATTAAAAAAAGTATTATTTTTTTACAGTTATACTAAACTCACCAAAGTAGTCAGGACCACTAATAAAACCAGCGGTATTCAAAACACAAAAAACCAACATAGTTAGTTCACATAAGTAAACTAATTATGTTGGCTATATCTAGCTAAATAAATCCTTATTTTCTATCCATTCCACCAAGCAATTATTAAATTATCTACTATATATCATTAACCTTTTTCATATTAACCTATATCTGGCAAAATAAATACTTATCTTCCATATACATTATTAACACTATTTATAATATATCATCTTTCATAATCGTTTTCAATATTTTTTAGCACTAACGTTCAACATTTAGAAATACTATTGACAAAATTAATATGAAAGTTTATGTAGATTATCCATTAATTTTATAATGAAAAAATTAGCAACCTTTGCTTTAGTATAAGTAGCACCAAATACATAGCAAGGAGGTTGCTAATTATTAATAAATATAATTATACTATGTTGTTTAAAAAATTTATAGAGTTAATCGATTGGAAATCCTTCAAAATAGCTCCTTATAAGTTAAATATCAATTATTTAACTATAGAAAATCATCTTAGAACTTTAATAGATTCTTCAACTATTAGTACGTGTATAGCTTAGCTTCGAAAGCTAGAATTAAAGTTCATACAAAATTTGATTTAGGAAAAGGTATTCCTAAAACAATAGTTGTGACTAATGCTAAATAATTTTAATATTTTATTACACATAATAAACCATAAAAACATATTAAATATCACATTATTATTCCTAATTTATTATAGTTTTATTACAAGTAATCTCTAAAAACTCCATATCATGAGTTACAATAAATATAATATGATTTTCCTTTGATAATTTTTTTATCATTTTACTAACTACCAACATATTTTCATAATCTAATCCACTGGTTGGTTCGTCAAAAATCAAAATTTTTTTATCTGTTAAAAGTCCTGTAGCAATGGCTAAACGCTGTTTCTGTCCCCCGGATAATGCCATAGGATGATTGTCTTTGTAAATATGTAAATTAAATTTCTTTAAAATATCTAATATAACCTCTTCTCTTATTTCTTCTAATGATAGTGTACACTCATTCCATACACTTTCTGAAAACAATTGATGATTTACATCCTGCATAATCATATAGCAAGCTCTATTACGTTGTTTACCATTTAAACACTTTCCATTTAACTTTACAGTACCCTTACTTTCTTTTATTAACCCTGCAAGACAACGCATAAGAGTTGTTTTACCGGTGCCATTGTTACCTAAAATACCAATAACTTCTCCTTCATTTGCTGAAAAACTAATGTCTTGAAAAATAGGATTTTTCTTAATTGAATAGGAAAGACCTGAAACAACTAAATCAGCTTTATTTGATATTACACACTTAGAATGTTTTGTTTCTGTGTTTTTTATCATTCTTAATCCCATTTTTATTCTATCGTCATCTTTTAAAGCTAAAAATTCTTCTCTTTGAAAAATACGAACAATTTTACCCTTGTCCATATATACAGCCCTATCAATTATATCTGCAAGATAATAAAGACGATGATCTGCAATCACAATTGTTTTGCCAAGACTTTTGATTTTTTCTAGTTGTTTTTTTAATATTTGTATAGATTTTTGATCTAGATTAGCCGTTGGTTCATCCAATACGTAAACTTCTGGATTCACTGTATATATGGATGCAAAGGCAAGGGCCTGTTTTTCTCCACCGGACATAGTAAAAATATTTCTATTCACTAGTCTTTCTATCTGCAAATCATTAATAGTATCAGAAACCCTTTTCTTTATATATCCAGGTTCCCTTCCATCGTTTTCCAAACAAAAAGCTAACTCGCTATCAGAATCTATGTTAAAAAACTGAGATTTTGGATTTTGAAATACAGAACCTATTTTAGAGGATAACTGATACATTTTTGTATTTTCTACATCCATCCCAGCTGAAATAACTTTACCTTCAAATTCCCCTCTTATAAAATGTGGAATTAGTCCATTAATAAGCTTTGTTACTGTGGTTTTACCGCATCCACTTTTACCACATAATAAGATACATTCTCCAGGCTTTATATGAAGATTAATATTTTTTAATTGATAATCTTCTCCTTCTGAATATTTAAAACAAACATTTTTGATATGTATCATATACTACCTCCTATTGCATCATTATGATTACTATGAAAATAATTCCAATTCCAAGGCATATATAATCTTGTATATGAAACCGTATATCAATAACGCTAGTTTTAGGTGCTGGATTTTCAATACCTCTAGTAATAGCTGCAGAACTTAACTCTTCCGCAGTATTTGCAGCGGATATAAGCATAGGTACATACATACACTCCATTCTTCTTATAACACCTTTTATTTTCCTCATTTTCATTGCTTCTTTAATATGAGTCACTTCTTCTTTAATGGCTGGAAAATAGCGTATAGTAATGGATAGTGGAATGATTATTTTTTGTGGAACCTTCCATTTTTGTAATGACAAAATTATTAATCTTACTGGTATTGTTTTTATGATTAATCCCCCTATCATCATGCATGGAAGTAGTTTCCTAGCATAAATAGCTAATACAGAAAACATAACAGCAAGAAAGGTGGGCATAACTGGAATTAAATAATATTGTATAAACAATAAGGCTCCATAAAATCCAATCCATTTTATAGAAGATTTTCTACAACCACACAATAATAGCAATACTGAGATAGCCACTATTATTAATGTTTCCATATAAACAGAAGAATTTGCAAAAGCAACTATATTTGCAATAAAAATAAGCATAATTTTGGTTCTTGGATCCATTTGCAAATTTTTTTTACTTTCCTTTGCCATTATTAAACAATACCTGCCTTTTTAAAATGTTTTTTTAACATAGACTTACCAATAAATCCACCAATTAATGCAGCTATAAATGTTGCAACATACATTGACATCAGCATACCTGTAGAAGTAAGAGTCTTAAGTCCCTCTACATAACTTGCAGACATTCCTTGTTCCATAATGGATTTTAAAAAACTATCTCCAAATAACCAAATAGGAAGTGGTGACCCGGTCATACCAAGTGAAAAGATAGCATAAGCAATCAAATTTCCTGTAAAGCTTTTGTAACCAAATCCACGACGAATAAATTCCCCTATAATACTAACAATTGCAAAACTAACTAATAACACCACCGTAAATTGACCTGTTGCAAAATAAATCAGTGCTGTAATTATAGACATAATTAATATAGCTCCAAATTTTTGAACTTTTGCAGTCATCAGCATAAAAATAACACCACAAAGAAGTCCAATAATGGCAGGCATAAAAATCCATATAATCGGTGAAATACCTCCACAAACCATAACAATTAGATTAACCACAAAATAAATAGCTGAAAAAATACCAATAGTAACTAAATCTTTGATCTGTAGCTTATTTGTTTCTGTTTTTAACATTTTACTTTCCTCCTAATATATTATATTTTTTTAAAAGTTTATCCATAGATAAATAAACTTTATGTAATACTTTAATTTTGACTATATTCATAACAGAAAAACACCTTATTTTTAAGAATTATGGAACTACTTCCCTAAATCACCCTATATCTTTGAACTTTCATCTCCTCAAATTTCAGAAATTCATTTGTAGCTTGTACATAATAACATAACAACGTTATGTTATAACTAAAAAATTAAGAGTTCTCACTCTACTATTTAAAGTATAGTTAGTATAGACTAACCTATTAACAAAAAAAAGACTATGCCTTTTTTAATCTCATTAATTCATTCCATCCACCATAAAAAAATCTGGCAATAGCATCAACCTGTTTTAATGCTTCTTCCTTAGGAAGCTGATGACGAATTGGCTCTACAATGGCTGAAACTTGTAAACTCACAAGATTATGTAAGATATTCTCATCAAAGTATACACCTATTTCACCTGTGTCACGCTTATTCATAATATAATCTCTATTTAAATTCTCAAAGGATTCTACCATCCTGTCATAAAAATTCTCCATAGAAGAACCTGTTGATTTGCAAAGTAAAAGCACAAAAACATCAAAATTATCATACATATATTTTAAAATACCCTTAATCTGTAATGTATTAATATCAATAGCATTATCTAAGGATATTTTTTTATCATCACGAATAATTTTATTCTCATTTTCAATTTCTACTATATAATCTAAAATTACTTTTGCCTCATTACCAACAAGGTGATAAAATATATCATTTTTATCTTTAAAAAAGAAGTAAGCTGCTCCTGTAGTTACATTTGCTTTTTTGCAAATAGTTCGCATAGAAGCTTTTTCAAACCCCTTATATAAAAACTCTTCTTTTGCCACTTTGAGCAACAGTTCTCTTGTATCAGGTTTATCTTTCATTATTCTTCACCTTTTCTTTCTCCTTTAAAAGCTACTACAGAACAGTGTTATTTTACCATGCTTGCACATCAATGTCAATTAGTTTTGAAAATTATTATCAATTATTATTTTATCTGCCACCCTCTCATAGCCAAGTTGTTACCCGTGGTGGATACACTAAAAAGAGTATATCACTTTCTAGTGATATACTCTTTTTTATTTTACTTCAAATCTAATTCTTATATTAATTTTATAATAATAATGTATTATATTAAAATTATTGTATGAAATTGAATTTTTATATAATTAATTAATATATAATTTTAATCTGTTAACCCTTCTTTTTGCAAAAATTCTTTTGCTACTTCTTTAGGATCTCTTTTATTTACATCTACTTCATAGTTTAATTTTCTCATTTTTTCGTCAGTTATTCTTCCGTCTAGTTCTCCTAAAACTTTCCTAAGTTCTGGGAATTTTTTTAATGTCTCTTCTTTTACAATTGGAACTGCATAATAGTCTGGAAAAAAGTGCTTGTCATCCTCTAAAAGAACTAAATTAAACTGTTCTATTAACCCATCTGTTGTAAAAGCATCTATAATTTGAGTTTCATTATTAACTAAAGCTTTATACCTTAATCCACCATCTATTGGTTTAACAGCCTTAAAATTCATATCATATGCTTTATTAAGACCTACAATCCCATCTTCTCTATTTGCAAATTCTATTGTTGGTCCTAATATCATTTTACTTGATACATTTGCTAAATCTGATGTGTTTTTTAAATTATATTTTTGTGCAATTTCTTTTGTAGTTGCCATTACATAAGTATTGTTAAAACCTATAGGCTTTAAGACTTCAATTCCAAACTTTTCTTTAAACTCTTTTTTGACTGTATTATAAACCGCCTGTCTATCTCTATTAGGTTTTTTAATGTTTAACATATTTCCATATGCAGTACCTGTATATTCAACATACATATCTATTCCGCCAGTTTTTAGTGCATTAAAACTTACTTGAGTTCCTCCTAAATTTAACTTTGTTTCAACATTTATATCCGTTTTATTATCGATTAATTCTTCCAATATATTACCTAAGATAATCTGTTCTGTAAAGTTTTTGGAACCAATAACTACTTTTTTATCCCCTAGTCCTATTAGCTTTGGAACTATTAATGCTAACACTATAATAATTCCTAATATTGATGCTATTATAGTATTTCTTTTCCTGTTTTTATTTGAAGAATTTCTTTTTACTTTCATTGTACCATCTGCTTTTTTTATACCATTTGGCATAGTTGCCTCTTCTATTCTTCCTGTTATCCAATCTATTATTAAAGCTAATATAGCTGCCGGAATAGCACCAAATAATATAAGATTATTATCTACTGTTTGTATTCCTGAGAATACTAAATACCCAAGTCCACCTGCTCCTACAAATGCTGCTATAGTCATAAGTCCAACGGCTGTTACTGATGCTATTCTTATACCTGCCATTATTATTGGCATTGCTAAAGGTATTTTTATTAATTTAAGAGTTTGAGTATTTGTCATCCCTAGACCTTTTGCTGCTTCTAGCATATCTGGATTTATATTAGTAATTCCTGTATAAGTATTTTTTAATATTGGTAACATAGAATATAAAACAACCATAGTTATAGCAGGGCCTGATCCTATACCTATTAAAGGTATTAGAAAACCTAAGATGGCTAAACTTGGTATAGCTTGTGTTAAATTTGCAAAGCCTATTACTATATTAGCTATTTTTTTATTTTTAGTAATAATTATACCCAGGGGCACTCCAATAACTACTGCTATTAAAACTGCTATTAAAGTAAGTTCTATATGTTCTATTAAAAGAGAGAATATTTCTGATCTTTTTAGTATTAATTGTTGTATAAAATTATTCATCAATTATCCCCTCCATATCTATATACTGACTACTTAAAACTGCTATTAAACTACTTCTTGTTATTAAGCCTAAAAGTTTTCCTTCATTATTACTTACAGGCAAATATCCCATCTTCAAACTATTGAATTTATCTAAAAGTTCTGGTAAATTAGTGTCTCCCAAAACACATTTTGGCTCTTTATTCATTACTTCTTCAACTAATTTATCTTTTTCTTTTATTTTTCGAATATATTCTAATTTTATATAACCAAGTAAATTTCTTTCTTTATCTATTACTAGTAAACTGTCCACTTTTTTATCTCGCATTATCTCTCTTGCTTGAAGTAGATTTCTCTTAGGAGTAACCGTCACTGGATTTGTTATCATAACATCCTCTGCTTTTATCATTTCCGGCTTAGTCCATATTTTATTTTTACCTACAAATTCCTCAACATATTCTCCTGCTGGATTTTTTAATATGTTTTCTGGAGTATCATATTGAAGTAGTTTTCCATCCTTCAATATACAAATTTTATCTGCTAAATTTAAAGCCTCATCCATATCATGTGTAACAAAAACTATAGTTTTTCTATATTCTTTCTGGATATTAAATAATTCCTCTTGAAGTTCTGTTCTTGTTATAGGATCTAGCGCACTAAAAGGCTCGTCCATTAAAATTATTTCAGCATTCGCTGCAAAAGCTCTTGCAACTCCAACTCTCTGTTGCTGCCCCCCACTTAATTCAACCGGATATCTATCCATATATTTTTCTGGATCTAATCCAACCATATTTAATAATTCATTTGTTTTTTTATCAATTTCTTCCTTAGATTTTCCCATAAGCTTTGGTATTATTTCTATATTTTCTTTAACTGTAAGATGTGGAAAAAGCCCTGTTTGCTGAATTACATATCCTATACTTCGTCTTAATTTTATTGGATCCATTTCCCTTATGTTTTTTCCATTAACCAATATTTCTCCTGCTGTAGATTCTATTAGCCTATTTATCATTTTTAACAATGTAGTCTTTCCAGAACCACTTGATCCTATTAATACAACTAAGTTACCTTTTTCTATTTCTAAATTAAATTTTTCTATTACAACAATATCTTTATAATTTTTTTTGATATTTTTAAATTCAATTATAGTATTTTTCATAAATATTTCACTCTCCTTCCTCTCTTTAGTTTAAAATTACACTTTTTGTATACTAACAACTTATTTTAGCAAGATGTTGTACCTTTAATGCTAACACAAAAAATCATAGCTATCAAGTTTTAATAACATATTTCTTTATATGAATATATAATTACTGTTATTTTAATTACTTATTTTTATATATAAAAAATACAAATATTTTGTCTAAATAAGAAAGAAAAGAGCATCTCACTTTTAGCGAAATACTCTTTTTTATTTACTTTAAAATAAAATTTCTAATTTTTATATTAATGTTTTGTAACAATGTATTATATTATATTTGTCGTATAAATATATATTCTGTGCTTTTCGAAATAACATTTAAAAATTAACTAAATAAATAGGCTTTTAAAGTTCTACGAAACAGGATTTTATTTCATCAAAATATATGGTACCAAAATACTTCTTTATATCAATGGATTTTAAAAATTCATCTATATATTCTTCTCCATATTTTATCCCAATAATTTTTTTCTCTATTTCTGATACATCCATTACCCCTAAAAAATCGCCATATATTTTGCATTCATTAATATGTCCCTCTACAATATTCAATAATACTTCGAGCTTACCACCTTGAAATCTTTTATAATTTCTGTAATTAAATTCTGGTGACTCGCCATAGTTCCACTGCCAGGTCATGTACTTTTCTTTCATTAATTTTTCTATTGCGCTAATATGTTCACTAGTCAAATTGTACTCTTTAAGGGAACTTTTATTCCACATAAAAATATTTTCTATAAGGATTTCTTTAAATTCCTCCATAAAAATATCTTCTTTTACATGTTCTTTAATGTTTGTTACTCTACTTTTTATTGATTCAATACCCTTAGATAGTATTTTATCATTGTCTACATTTAAGGCTTTTACTAAGTTTTCTAATTCAGAGTTAAACAATAAAGTACCATGATGAAGAAATCTATCTTTATATATGTGTTGAGAATTTCCTGATATTTTTCTTCCATCTATCAAAATATCATTTCTTCCTGATAACTCTGCTTTTACATTGAGTTTACCTAAAGAATAAATTACAGGATTGGTAAAGGTTTTAAAATCAAGCAAATGTTTTTCATCATATTTAGTTATGAAGGTAAAATTTATATTACCTAAATCGTGATATACAGCTCCTCCTCCAGAATTCCTTCTAACTACATTTATATTATTATCTTTTACAAAATTCATATTAATTTCCTTTAATGTATTTTGATGCTTTCCTATTACAATTGTAGGCTCATTTTGCCAGAGAATAAAATAGTCTTTCTTAATATCTACATTTTTTAAAAGATATTCTTCTAAAGCCAAATTGAAAAAAGGATTTGTTGATTTATTTACTAAAAACTGCATTATTTTTACCTCCATAACTTGATTTTATTTATTCACCATATGAATTGCTTCTTTGTTTACTGCAAGAGCTGCCTCCTTCATCGCTTCTCCTATTGTGGGATGAGCATGTACTGTTGTAATTATTTCCTCTAGGGTAGCTTCCAGTCTTAGAGCTAAGGCTGCCTCTGTTATTAAATCCGTTGCCCTAGGTCCAAGTATATGGACTCCTAATACCTCTTCATATTTTTTATCCGCTATTATTTTTATAAATCCCTCTGTATCATTCATTATAAGAGATTTTCCATTATAAATTAGAGGGAACTTTCCTACTTTATAATCAATGCCCTTTTCCTTTGCTTGTTCTTCTGTTAATCCCACAGAGGCTAATTCTGGCTTAGTATATACGCAAGCTGGTACAGTTTTATAATCCATTTTTTTATTTTTACCCATAATATTTTCTACAGCTATTATTCCTTGATCTGAAGCTACATGGGCAAGCATATTTTTTCCTGTACAGTCACCTATAGCATAAATTCCTTTTATATTTGTTTCCATATTATCATTTACCCAAATGTATCCTTTTTCTATATATACTCCAGTACTTTCTAAATTTAGATTACTTATATTTGCTCTTCTTCCTACTGCTATTAAAACTTTTTGTGCCTCTATATTTAACTTACTATTATCTTCTTCAAAACTTACCTTTAAATTTTCATTGTTATTTTCAATTTTAGTTACCTTACAGTTATTATATATATCAATTCCGTCCTTTTTAAGCTTTTCCTTAAGAATCTCAGAAATTTCTCTATCCACTGGTGGCAATATAAGTGGTAGCATTTCAATAACAGTTACCTTACATCCAAGGGAATTAAAAATATTTGCAAATTCTATTCCTATAACGCCTCCACCAATTATCACCATACTTTTAGGAATAGAATCTAAGCTTAAGGCTCCAGTACTATCAATTACTCCCTCTAATTCTTTTCCTTTTATAGGAGGTATAAAGGGAACGGAACCAGATGAAATTATCACATTATCAAATTGGATATTTTCACTTTCTCCCTGATCCTTTGTTACTTTTATACTACTTTTTCCTTCAAAGGCTGCAGTTCCATTAATTACTTTAACTTTATTATGTTCAAGTAATGTTGAAACCCCTGAAACTAAGGTATTTACTACAGTATTTTTTCTATTTTGAAGCTGAGGCCAATTAACTTTTACTTCATTATTCACCTCTATTCCTAAAATTTTGGCTTCTTTTATTTCATTTAATAATTCTGAAGAATGTAATAAAACCTTAGTAGGTATGCAACCCATATTTAAACAAGTACCTCCTAGCTTTTCTTTTTCAATAAGAGTAACCTCTGCTCCTAGCTGAGCTCCACGAATAGCCGCTACATATCCTCCTGGTCCTCCTCCAATAACTACTAGCTTCATTTTTATTTCCCCCCCTATAATATAAGTAACTCTGGCTTTTCCATATATTTTTTAATTGAATTTAAAAACTGAGCCGCTACAGCACCATCTACCGCTCTATGGTCTGCAGTAAGAGATAAATTCATAAGAGGTTTTATCACTATTTCTCCATTCTCTACCACTGGAGTATTAGTTATCATATTCACACCTAATATAGCTACTTCAGGCTGATTTATAATTGGAGAAAAAGACTTTATACCAAACATACCAAGATTAGTTATAGTAAAGGTTCCCCCAGTACTATTTTCTTCAGTAAGTCCATTATTTTTTGCTTTTTGGGCTAATTCTTTCACTTCTATAGAAATATCCTTTAATCCCTTTTGGTTTGCATATTTAACCACTGGTACCACAAGGCCTTCCTCTAAAGCCACTGCTACTCCAATATTTGCATAATTTCTAAAAATCATTTCATCTCCTTCTATTGAGCAATTAACTAAAGGATATTGAATGAGTACTTTAGAAACTATTTTTACTAATAAATCTGTATAAGTAACTTTCCATTCATCTTTAATTTGTTCCTTTAACCTTTTTAAATTAGTCATGTCCACTTCAATGTCATAAGTTACAGTAGGAGAAATTTTTGAACTTTGGCTCATTCTTGAGGCAATTACTTTTCTCATAGTGCTCATTTTTACTCTTCTATCCATTAAATCTTCTCCTACAGAAGGAATAGATTTTTCGATAAATTCTAATATATCATCTTTCATTATTCTTCCGTCTTTCTTTATATCTTCTAAATTAACGCCTAAATCTTTAGCCATCTTCTCTGCTACTGGAGAAGTTTTAATATTATTCTTATTATTTTCTATATATGATTCTACATCTTTTAAAACTATTCTTCCTTCAGGACCTGTTCCATCTAATAGTTGAATATCCACATCATTTTCCTTTGCAAGTCTTTTTGCTATTGGGGATATATTTGTTCTTTCTCCTTTTTTAATTTTCCTATTATCTTTTATCTCTTCCTTAGATTCTTTAACTTCTTTTTCTACCTCATTTCCCTTACTATCTTGCAAAGATTCCTTTAATAGATTTGATATATCCTCATCTTTATCTCCAATTATGGCTACTGGTTTCAAACATTCAACTACTGTACCTTCCTCTACTAAAATCTTTCTTACAATTCCATCAGCCTTTGCTTCCACATTATTAGTCAATTTATCCGTTGTTACATCAAATAAGGTCTCTCCTACCTTTATAGTATCTCCTTCTTTTTTATGCCATTTAACTAATTCACCCTCTGTCATAGTTAATCCCAGCTTTGGCATAACCTCTAACTTACCCATAAACAATCCTCCTTTAACTATTGTGAATAATATTGTTATATATTAAAAAATCCCTGAGCTTGTGCTAATTCTAATGCGGATTTTATATTAACCCTAATAGGTCCTTTTCTTGTTATTTTAAAAATAAAAGTTTCTCCTTTTTTAAAGGATATTTCTCTTTCTCCGTCCAACGCAATTACCCCTTTTTCCTTTGATGTAAACTTATATTCCTCATTAAGCTTAATTATTTTTATATCTCCCATATGAACTTTTTCAATAGTTCCTGCAGCTATTGGAGCTATTATTTTATATTTATTTTCTGTTAAATCAATAACTGCTCCAAAGTCATCTTCTATTTCTATTATTTTTCTACATCCCACAAGGGAAGAAAAGCCTATAGTACCTGGATGAGCCCTTGTAACTATTACCTTTTCCATATCCTCTACGTCCCAGATTGCTTTTGCTCCTACAAATAAGTTTTTTGAGATAACTGCATCTACAAGAGCTATGTCCACTAAAGTCCCATCTTTAAAAATTTCTATTCTTTTGTCTCTATGATATATATTATTTAAACCAAATTTTTCAGATGCAACAAAGGCTGCAGCCATTCCAACTACAGTACCCTCAAGCATTTCTGGGTATACATTATTTGTTCCTGTAGATATTGAAATTATTGGTGTTTTATTAATAGACTTTGCTGCCGCTCTGCTTGTTCCATCTCCACCTAATACTACTAAACAATCAACTTCATACTCTTCCATTAATTTTGCAGCATTTATAGTATCTTTTATACTTCCTGTAATTTTCATATTAATTGTTTTTAGATTTGTAGATAACTCTCCTAAAGTATTTAAATTATCCAATACTTTATAGCCTATTTGAAATGTATCTGGCATAATAAATATGTTCTTCACTCCAAAAGCTTCTGCAGCTAAAACTATTCTCTCCACTATATTTACTTTTTCGTTGTTGTCTATAGTGGTTGCATGGGATACTAATCGTCTTATATCTTTACCTGAGGCTGGGTTTGCAATTATACCTATTTTATTCATAATTATCACCCTATTAATTAAAGGGAAAAATCCCCTTTATGTTTCTTTGCATTAGAATAGCTCTTTTACTTTTTTAACTATATCCTTAGAATCAGGAATAACATAGCTTTCTAGTGTAGGTGAAAATGGTATAGGAGTATTAAGGGCTCCTATTCTGCCTACAGGTGCATCCAAATAATCAAAAATCTCCTCATTTATTAGGGAAGAAATTTCTCCACTATAGGCTCCTCTTTTATTTTCCTCTGTTACAATTACAGCTCTATTTGTTTTCTTTATAGAATTAAATATAGTTTCCTTATCTAGTGGATATAAAGTTCTTGGATCTACTACTTCTGCTTCAATTCCTTCCTTTGAAAGTGCCTCTGCTGCTTTTAAAGATTCGTGTAGCATTTTACCTGTGGCTATAATAGTAACATCCTTTCCTTCTCTTTTAATATCTGCCACACCTAAAGGTATTCTTTTTATTTCATCTGAAACTTCACCCTTCATGCCATATAAAAATTTGTGTTCCATAAACATAACTGGGTTATCATCCTCTATAGCTGCTACCATAAGTCCATATGCATCCTGTGGTGTGGATGGATATACCACTTTAAGACCTGGCACATGTGTAAGCCAAGCTTCAAGGGATTGAGAATGCTGTGCAGCTGCTTGTACACCTGCTCCCTCTGGTAATCTAACCACCATAGGTAAACTTATCTTTCCCCCAAACATAAATCTCATTTTTGCAGCTTGATTTACGATCATATCCATTGACACCGTTAAAAAGTCCCCAAACATTATCTCTGCAATTGGTCTTAGACCTGTAGCTGCTGCTCCAACAGCACATCCTGCAATTGCACCTTCAGATATAGGAGTATCTCTTACTCTTTTATCTCCAAATTCTGCATATAAATCTCCAGTTACTCCAAAGCATCCTCCAAAAGCTCCTACATCTTCCCCAAAAATTAATACCTTATCATCTTCACTCATTTTAGTTCTCATTGCTTCTCTTATTGCTTCTGCGTATGTTAACTTTTTCATAGTTATCTAACCTCCTCTTTAATGTCAGTATAAACATCTTCTAATACTGACTCTAATTCTGGATATGGACTATTATTTGCAAAATCTACTGCTTCATCAATTTGACTCTCTACCTTATTTTGAACTTCCTTAAGCTTTTCTTCTGTCAAAATTTCATTTTCTACTAAATATTTTTCAAATCTTGGTATAGGATCTTTAGCTAGCCATTCTTCCTGTTCCTCTGTTGGTTTGTAAACACAAGGATCTCCTTCAAAATGTCCTCTATGTCGATAAGTTTTGCATTCTATGAGTGTTGGTCCCTTGCCTTCTCGTGCTCTTTTAATAGCTTCTTTAGCTGCTTCATACACAGCAAATACATCATTACCATCTACTACAATACCTGGTACATTATAAGCAACACCTCTATCTGCAACATCCTTTATTGCTTGATGTCTATTTTGACTCATAGATATTCCATAAAGGTTATTTTCGCATACAAAAACCACTGGTAGTTTCCATACACTTGCCATATTTAAAGATTCATGAAATGTACCTTGATTAGTTGACGCATCTCCAAAGAAGCATACACACACTTGATCAGTTCCTCTGTATTGTGCACTTAATCCAGCTCCAACTGCAATATTATGACCGGCACCTACTATACCATTTGCCCCTAAAATGCCTTTAGTTGCATCTGCAATATGCATAGAACCTCCTTTTCCTTTGCAATATCCTGTAGCCTTTCCAAAAAGCTCTGCCATCATAAATTTCAAATCTCCACCCTTTGCAAGTATATGTCCATGACCCCTGTGAGTACTTGTTATATAATCACTATCCTTTAAATTAGCACACACTCCTGTAGCCACTGCTTCTTCTCCTATATAAAGATGAACAAAGCCAGGAATTTTTCCTTCTGCAAAGGTATTCATTGCCACCTGCTCAAACTTTCTTATTTTTAGCATAGTTTTATACATTTCAACAATAGAATTTTCATTTAATTTTTTCACAATTTTTCCCTCCTGTTTTTTATTTAATGTATACTTCAATACAAGCAATCGCCACTTCAATACTATTATCCGAGTCTCCAAATTCAGGAATAAAAATTCCTGGCACATTAAGCCCACCACTTACGGACTGAACCTTTACTTCTCCTACGGGCAAATAAGTTTTTATCTTTTCTTTATCTATTTTTTCTGGCTGGGTTGTGGAAAGGATTACATTCACCACAATATCCTTGTTCATATCCTTAATGCCAAGGACTTCTTTTAAACCACATAAACAACTTTTTGATATAGCATCAAGTACTGCCTTATGGGCAGCTTTATTTACATCTTGACCATGAAAATCCATACCTAGCCCAAATTCAATAATATATCTTTTAATAAGCTTCACCCCCAATACGAGAATTTTTCAATATAGTGTGAATATTTATTTTTTTCTTTCAATTATTATAAAAGCAACTATTATGCCAAAAGAAAAAGCCTTGCATTTGCAAGGCTTCTAAAGATTATTTATTTTTAAAGTTTCATTTTGGGAAAATACTTATTTCAAAATGGGAATTATTAATTATTTTTCCCATTTTGAAACTTCCTCTAATCTATACTTTTCTATTTTTCTATATAAAGTTGATTTACCAACTCCTATAATCTTGCTGGCATTAATAACGTTTCCATTACAATACTTTAAAGCTTGTATAATAAGCTTTCTTTCCATTTCTTCAAGGGTTGGTGGTTTAGATTTTTCTTCCTTATCTTTAATTTCTTCCCCTTTTATATTGCCATTTATATATTCTGGAATAAAGGAATAATTAATAACTTCATCCTTGGATAAATAATAAGCTCTTTGAATTACATTTTCAAGCTCTCTCACATTTCCTGGCCAATTGTAGTCTTTAATTAAATTTATAAACTCTTTGTCAAAGGATTTATTCATTCTCTGGTTTTTATCATTTAATCTTTGAAGAAAATAGTCTGCACATAATTCAATGTCTTCCGGTCTTTCCCTTAAGGGAATTAATCTTACATTAAATACATTTAATCTATAATATAAATCACTTCTAAAATTATTTTTATTAATTTCTTCATTTAAATTTCTATTTGTTGCAGCTATAACCCTTACATCTAATTTTCTTTCAAAATTTCCACCTATTCTTGTTATTGTATGGTTATCTAAAACTCTTAAAAGCTTAGATTGAATTTCTAAGGGCAATTCACCAATTTCATCTAGAAAAATTGTACCTCTATTTGCCAATTCAAACTTTCCAGGATTCCCCTCCTTTGATGCTCCTGTAAAAGCAGATTTTTCATATCCAAAAAGTTCGCTTTCAACTAAGTCCTTTGGAAGAGCCGCACAGTTTATTGCTATAAAGGGACCTTTACATCGATTACTAGAGTTATGAATTGAATGAGCAAACAATTCTTTACCAGTTCCACTCTCTCCAGTAATTAACACTGAGCATTCATTCTCAGCAATTTTTTTAGCCTCCTCAATTACGGATAACATTCTTTTATTATTAGTTATTATACTTTCAAAGGTATATTTAGATGAAAAGCCCGCTATTTTTCTAACCACATTTCTAATGCTATCAATTTTTTTAACCAGTATAACATATCCAATATACTTACTTTCTAGTTTTACAGGAGAAACATTTATATTGCACTCTAATTTACGATTTTCTAAATATAAATTAGCCTCTTTATAGTTAATTCTATTATTACTAAAGTTATTTTCATCCTTTATGATATCTTTTAAAAGTAATTTTATATCTAATCTATTAACTTTTTCCTCTGACACCTGTAGAATTTCACAGAGTTTTTTATTGAAATCTTTAACATAAAAGTCTTTGTCTATAACCAAAATACCATCCTCAATAGAGCTAAATGCAACCTCTACCCACTTTCTGTGCTGAACTATGGCAAATTGCTTTTCTATAGTTTTTGCTGCCTCAACTACTATCCCAAGGGTATGAATTTGATAATCATAAAAATCTCCAGATAAGTCTATAACACCTATAATTTTTCCTTTTTCATCATGTATAGGTGCCGCAGAACAAGTCCATCCATGTTGCCTTTTACAATAATGTTCCGCTCCTATTGTCTGTATTGGCTTGTCTAAATAAATACTAGTTCCTATGGCATTAGTACCTACATCCTTTTCCATCCATTTGCATCCTTTAAGAAAATGCAATTCCATATTTTTATTCATTATTTCTTCGTTTCCTATAACTTCAAGAATTACTGCATTTTCATCCGCTAAAATAATGGAATAGTTTGTATCCTTTACTACATTGTATAAATCAATCATAGCAGGTATAGCTATTTGAATAAGATCTCTTTTTTCATATAGTATTTTTTCAAATTCCTCTTTAGGTAATTCTTTACCTTGTCCATTATTAGTATCTACATTATAATTTTTACATCTTATCCATGAATTTAATATCTCAGGTCTTACACTTTTCGGTATATCATTATTTTTAATGAAATTTTCCCTTTGTTTTTCTACCTCTAATATATTAATCATAGTTATCACCTACATAATAAATAATACTTGCAAAAATTTATTAAAACAATTTAAATTTATCAACATAAATATTCTTTTCTTTTTTAAATTAATACTTAAAGCTTCCTTTAAATTCATATAAAATATTTCTAATTTATAAATAATAATATATTTATTAATTTACTGCTATTATAACACATCTAATAAGATAATCTCTTATATAAATAAAAATGCTCTCTATTACATACAAACAAGCAATAAATTCATTCTTTAAATTTTATTTTTCCTAGAATTAAAAAAAGAGCATCTCACCTTTTAGTGAAATACTCTTTTTGCTTATTTATAAAAGATTTTAAATAAATTTTACTATTTATTTAGTAAGATTTACTCTAAATTTTAAATCATTTCTTATTTCATAATGTCCTAAATCATTAGTTCCTATTTTATATTTTTTATTCTTATCTAAAGGATCAAACTCCATAATATAATCATTAGGATTATTATTATCTTTTTTTATATCAATATTATTATCCTTTCTTTGTACTCCATTATCTTTATCACCCATTATGAATAACTGTTTAGATTGTAAAAATGGCGCCTTTCCTTCTACCTTATATTTAACAACAGTTTTATCTTTTTCAGTTTTTATCTCTTTAATTATAAGTTTACCTATACTTCCTTGAGAAAGTTCTATAGGATATACACCATCTATATTTTTATATACTGGTGGTATAAATATTGATCCATCATCAGATTTATATTTTTTATATTCTTCCTTATCAAAATTAATTTTATATGGTATAACAGTTAAATACTTCGGAATAGATTTTAAAGCAACCAAATTGAGATTATAAGTAAAGTCCTTTGAAGATGCATTTTGGCCTCCATCGCTGGTAGAACCTTTTAGTGTAATCTCATTACCTTTATCATCAAAAACAAAACATTCATCATATTCATATAAATTCTGCCCTCCTGCCATTTCTTTCTTAAAAGCTTCTTGTCTTTTTTTAGAAGCTTCCTGACTTTTATCTTTGTAATTACCAGTAACAGTTATAGTAGTATTTATAGGTGTAAAACTTATTTTTTCTACATTAACAAGTACATCATTAAAACTAACTTTTGTATTGGGTTTAAATACATTAATATGTTTGGATATTTCATCTTTTGAAAGGCTAAATTTAAAATTCCAATTTCCTTTTACACCATATATGTTATTTACATTTAAATTCACATTAAATTTATTTTTAAGTTTCATGTCTCCTATGTCTATACTGTCCGAATTTATATAAGTATGTCCATCTAAATATTTACCATCTGAACTAGAACCACCACTAGGCTCCTTACCATCTATTTTAATGTATGGACCAAAAGAAAAGTATATACCAGTAGCCTCTTTTACTTCTTTAACTATTTTTTTTATATTATCTTGAGTTTTTATAGTGTACGCTATCATTAATTCTGTATCATCACACACTACTTCATTTATAGTTAAAGTTATCCCTTTATCTGTAACACTTTTGTTTACACTATTAGAATATTTTTCATATTCCCCTTCTTTTGGTACTCCATATCCTATTAAAGCTTGAATTACTGACTTAAATTCCGAAATATTTTTTGCAAAGGTAGGTATATTTACACTAATAAGTGTTACAGCTATTATTAAAGAGGCCACCATGGCCTTATGTTTAAAGCCTTTTTTAGTTTTTTTACCCTTAACTTGTTTTAATAAATTCTTTTTTAATCTTTTCTTTCTTAAACCATCCATATTTAAATCTAAGTTTTCTTCTTCATCCTTATCTATATTAATACAATTAAGTAGCTCTAATATATCCTTCTCTTCAAATATATCTTTATTCATTTACACACTCCCCCTTTTTTAGTTTTTCAAGTTTTTCTTTTAAAATTTTTCTACTTCTTGAGAGTCTGTTATCTACTACACTTCTATTTACTCCTAAATAGCTTGCTATCTCAACTATATCTTCCTGTATTAAATATCTTCTTATAAAAATTTCCCTATCCATTCCCTTTAGATCTTTTATCATATTTATGATCTCATTTTTATTTTCCTTGGATACAATCAAATTTTCTACTTGTTCTTTTGATTCAAAAATATAATTTTCAATACAATCTATATTTGTATTTTTAATAATTTTTTTCTTGTAGTTTATAGCCTTATACTTTGCTACAGCTTTAAACCAATACTTAAAGTTTCCTTTTTCCTCATGAAATTTATCTATGTTGTCCCATAAACACATAAATATATCATTAATACACTCATCTATATAAGTAGAATACTCTTTAGATCCAAATACAGAAAATACTACTTTATATACATAGTTGCAATAAGTATCAAAAGCATATTCTAAAGCCTTTGAATCTTTATCTTTCAGTCTGTTAATAAAATTGTCTTCATTTATCTGCATCTTTACCTCCTGATCATTTCTTATAAATTTTACAACGATATTCTATTATATTGAATAATTACTAAAAGGCCTTTCATATACTAATACAAATCTTTTTATATCTTTCTATCATAAAAAATAAACTTTTTTTACTTTTATATTCTCTATTTCCTTTTTATTCTTTAAATTCTTTATTATTATAATATAATTGATTTATAAGCTAAAATTTAATTTGTATAATCTTTTATCTTAGATGACTTTAAGCATAGTATTTTTTATTACTACTTTTAATAATTATAGGAGAAAATTTATGATAAAAAATACAAATATAAACTCAAGATTTTCTTATAATGTAACAATATCTATTTTCAATTTTAATACAAATAAGCTGTATATCTATACATTGTATACTTAGTATATAAAGGCATGGTGATATAAATGGAAACTATCTATATTTTTAAAAAACAGCTTGAATTAGGTACTGATCCAAAAGAGCTTTATAAAACTCACATATTTTTTAATGAATACTTCAATGTTTTTAATAAAGATCCTAATTTTAAAGAAAATACTGAAAAAATATTATATGAATATAGCAAAGAAAGTATATATAAAGCCTTTAATATTTTAAAAAATACTTTTGAAAAGAAAGTAAATTTTATATCTGACTCATTAGACTTAAAAATCATACCTGGTTTAATAGTTTTTATAGGAGATGGTTATATAGATGGTCATGGAGCATTAATAAATAATAAACCCTATGTATTCTTTGATTTATCCGCAATTATTCCAAACTTTAATAAGTATAATATTGATTTATTTGTAACTCATGAACTTCTCCACGGAATTCATTATTCCTATAATCCTTATTTTTATCCTAAATATTATAACAGTATTGAAGAAAAATATTTTAAAAGGATGATTGCAGAAGGAATTGCCACTAATTTAAGTCCTACTTTTTCGTCAAGTACCATTGAAGATTCATATTGGATGGGACTTCTTGATAAAAAAGAAGTTCAAATTTGGGTAGATAGCTGTGAGAAAATGAAAAATAATATTGCATATAAAATAGATTCAGCCTTAAAATCCTCTTCATTTGATGAAGATTTATACCATACTCTTTATACTGTTTCTGATTTAAAGCACTTAACTAATTCTAGGTTAGCATATTATTATGGCTCACAAATAATCAATGAACTTCGTGATTATAAATCAATAAATGAAATATTATCAATGGATTATGAATATTTCAAAGACTGTATTTTACTTTACTTTCAATTGAATTAAATTCTTTATTTTTAACAATTTCACTCTTACTTCTGATCTAATAAAAATATAAATATATTCTATAACTTATCTTTAAGCCTATTTTGTATTGTTTTATCAATAATTATCTGAAAAAGTTGATTCCATTTAACTGCATAATAATATAATATGGGGATCCACTAGACTTAGGTAAACTCCAAATTCACTTCATGAATAATCAATAACTGTCTATTAAAAATAAAATAAGTTAAAAACTAACAAAATGATCTTCTATTATAAGGTTGCTTTAAATGGATACAATAAAATATGTAATTAAGTTTAGTTGTATGTTATACTTAATAAGTTGAAATAAAATAAATAAGAAAAGAGAATAAATTATGAGATATGCTAAAGTAGAAAAATTAATAAAAAAAATGGATAGAGAAATAGAATCACTTAAAATTGCCTCAAAATACCTATCAAACATAGATGAAATTAATGAGGTTAGAAATACTTTAAATAAGAAAAGACAAGAATTAGCTGATGAACTTTATAGTGAAGATACAAAATCATATTATGATTGTCGTGCAATTATAAGAGAACTTTTGGATAAAGAACTAAATGAAGAAGATCAAAAGCAATTACTTGAAAACATTAAAGAAAAGTTTGGAAGACAATCACCAAATCCTACAAAACAAAGCGTTGGATTAAATGCATGGCTTAAAGAACTCGATATTGAATTTAATTGGGTGCAAACTAAAGGGAACAGCTGGGCTACTCTTATAATAACTGGCTTTGGAGCACATGAAAAATAATTTAGGAAAAGAACTTATTAAACAATTAATTAAAGAAACAAAACAAGTGGGTTGTTTAGATAACATTCTTGACAGGCTACTATTATTTATAAAAATTAATTAATACAAAACTGCAAAACACTTACCTTTATACCGGTAAGTGTTTTGTATAGATTTAAATACTTTATTAGATTGATTTTTAAAATCCTCCAAAAAATCTTTTGGCTATATCTACTGCTTCCTTTGCATCCTTAGCATAATAATCTGCGTTTATCATTTCTGCATATTCCTTATTAAGCACTGCTCCACCAACAAAGACTTTACAATCCATTCCACTTTCTTTTAAAGCCTTTATGGTATCTTTCATACTATTTACTGTAGTAGTCATTAAAGCACTTAATCCTACTAACTTTATATTGTTTTTCTTTACTTCCTCTACTATTTTCTCCGCTTCAACATCCTTACCTAAATCTATAATATCAAATCCATAGTTTTCTAGTATAACCTTCACTATATTCTTTCCTATATCATGAATATCACCTTTAACAGTGGCCATTAATATTTTCCCTTTATTTATTTTTGGTGAATTGTCCTCTATAAGTTTTTCTTTTATAGCTGCAAAAGCTTTTTTAACAGTCTCCGCTGATTGAATTAACTGTGGTAAAAATATTATACCTTTCTCGTATTTTTCTCCAACTTCATCTAATGCTGGAATTAGCTCTTCATTTATTATTGAAAGTTCATCTCTCTCTTTAAGAAGTTCATTTGTTTTACTATATGACTCTTCTTTTATTCCTTTTATAACTATTTCCTTTAAGGTTAAGTTGTCTCTCTTGATTTTTACTTTCTTACTATTTGAAGTTTCATTTGTATAAATATCTATATAATTTGTAGCTCCTCTATCCTGATTATTTAAAACTTTAAAAGCATTTATAATGTTTATCATTTCTTTATTGTTAGGATTTAATATGGGTAAATCCAATCCTGATTGAAGACTCATAGCTAAAAAAGTTTTGTTTATGAGTTCTCTATTAGGTAATCCAAAGGATATATTAGATACTCCTAGTATTGTTTTCACCTTCAATTTTTCTTTAACTAAAGCTACTGCTTTAAGGGTTTTTCCAATATCTTCCTGTTGTGCTGATGCGGTTAAAACCAAACAATCAATAAATATATCTTCTCTTTTTATGCCATACTCTAAAGCCTTATTAACTATTTTCTCAGCTACTTTTAACCTTTCTTCAGCTTTTTTAGGTATACCCTTATCATCTAAAGTTAATCCAACAACAGCAGCTCCATATTTTTTTATTAATGGTAATACATTATCTAACACTTTGTCTTCTCCATTTACAGAATTAACTATAGGCTTTCCATTGTATACTCTCAATCCCTTTTCTATAACTTTAGGATTATTAGAATCTATTTGAAGAGGTGTATCAATTATGGATTGAATCTCTTTTATAACTTTTTTCATTGTCTCTTCTTCATCTATTTCTGGAAGTCCCACATTTACATCTAATATATCTGCACCAGATTCAACCTGACTTATTGCTTCTTTTAATATATAATCTATATCATTATTTCTAAGGGCTTCTTTAAATAATTTTTTACCCGTTGGATTAATTCTTTCTCCTATTATCTTAACTCCATCTATTAAAACTGCCTTTGTAGAAGAACATACTCCACAAATATTGTTTTCTTTTAACTTTTTTATCTCTACATCCTTTAAACTATATACAATTTCTCTTATAAATTCATCTGTAGTTCCACAACAACCTCCTACTATTCTTACTCCCTTCTCTGCGATACTCTTTTGAAAAGCTGCGAATTCTTTAGGCTTAATATTATAAATAGTTTTACCCTCTTTAACTGTTGGAAGACCTGCATTAGGTTGAACCATTATTGGTATGCTTGAATATTTTATTATTTCATCTACAATGTCTCCTAATTCATTTGGTCCTAGGGAACAATTGACACCTAAAGCATCTACACCTAATCCCTCTAAAGTAAGAACCATAGATAATGGAGTGCATCCAGTAAAAGTTCTCTTATTTTTTTCAAAGGTCATAGTACAAAATACAGGAAGATTTGTATTTTCTTTTGCTGCTAAAATTGCTGCTTTAGCTTCGTAAAGATCCGTCATTGTTTCTATTAAAATTATATCTGCTCCACTTTTTTGTCCTTGTATAGCCTGTCTTTTGAAAATTTCATAGGCTTCTTCAAATTTTAGTGTTCCCATAGGTTCTAAAAGCTGTCCTATTGGACCTATATCTAGTGCTATAAATATTTCTTTATTCCTCCTTGCTTTTTTTACATTATTTATAGCTTTATCTATAATGCTTTCCACAGAAAATTCACTTTGTTTAAGCTTTATTTCATTTGCTCCAAAGGTATTGGTTGTTATAACCTTTGCTCCTGCTTCTATATATTTTCTATGTATGTTTATTATTTTTTCAGGTTCTAATATATTTAATTCTTCTGGCAAATCTGAAATCTTTAACCCTAATTTTTGAAGCATTGTTCCCATGGCACCATCAAATATTAATACATTTTCTTTTATATAATCTTTAATATTCACATATCTCACCTATCTTTCTAAATTTACAACTATTAAATTTATTGCACTGATTACAAGATTTTTTATTTACTATAACTTCTTTTGGAATTATACCTATGATAGCCGTTACAGATTTTCTAGGTATTAATATATTGTGGGATGAAACCGTTAATCCAATAGTTCTTTCAGCATCTAAAGATTTTAATAAATCTCTTTGTATAGATATATCCAAATCACCATAACCTGGACTGTATCTCCAATTTATATTTAATTCATCCTCCACTACCTCTTTTTTTATTTCATTTTCTATAAAATCACAATATTCTTCTATAGCAGTTGTGGCACAGGAATCTAAAATTACTGCTTTAGTCATATTAACCTTTTCATAATATAATATTTTTCTATCAACTTCACTTCCTAAAGTTGCAGCCATTACACAACATTTATTGGATTTTTCTAAATGACCAATAATATCTTTTCCCTCTAATTTTAAATCAATATCTATTAAATTAACCTGATTATTTATCTCAACCTTAGAGTATTTATAAGTATTTCTTAGACTAACTAAAGTTTTTATTTCTTTTATACATTCCTCTATAAGAGAGTGTATTTCATTAGAAATTTCCTGTCCCCTATATCCTAAGTACCTTAAAATCTGATTTTTATCTATATTTAAATTATTATTGTCCATTTTCTATTCACCCTATCTATTAAAATCTTACTTCAAAAGTTTTTATTCCATTGCTAAGATTATTTTATTCTTTAGGACATATACTTTAAATTTTCTTATGTTTTAGCCTAAATATTTCTACTTTTTAATAATCACTGTGAGCCAATATATTATTTAATTAGTATTAATTTTTAAACCGCTACATCTTTATTTATGGAATTAAATATTGACTTTGTACTTTCTGTTATTCTCCTAGCTATATAAGGATTGTTCATCGTATATAGATGTATTCCCTTTACTCCACTAGACACTAAATCAACTATCTGTTCTACTGCATAGGCTATTCCTGCATCCTTCATAGCCTCTTTATCATATTCATATCTGTCTAATATTTTCATAAATTTTTTAGGTAATGTTGCACCAGATATTTTAATTATCCTCTCTATTTGTTTTTTATTAACTACAGGCATTATTCCTGCCTGTATAGGAACATTTATATTTTTTTGTTGTGCTTTATTTAAAAACTCATAGAATATATTGTTATCAAAAAATAATTGAGATATCAAATGTTCTGCCCCTGCGTCTACCTTTCTTTTTAATTCTTTTATATCCTTTTCTAAGCTTTCACATTCAATATGTCCTTCTGGATAACAAGCCCCTGCAACTCCAAAATTATCGTTTTCTTTTATTTTTCTTATGAGTTCAAAGGCATAGTTATATTCTCCAATAATATTTTTATCCTTTGGGATATCTCCTCTTAAAGCTAGTATATTTTCAATATTATTTTCTTTTAATTCTTTTATTATTAAATCTATATCATCCTTTGTTGAATTTATACAAGTTAGATGTGCCAATGCTTCTATACCATATTTGTTTTTTACAAGAGATGATAACTCACAGGTTTTATTATCCTTTAAGCTTCCTCCAGCTCCATAAGTTACACTTATAAAATCTGGTGTTAAATCTTTTAATTCTTCTAAAGTTTCATATATTGTTTTTACAGATGATGTAGCTTTTGGTGGGAAAATTTCAAAAGAAAAAACTAAATTTTTTTGATTAAACAATTCTTTTATATGCATTCTAAAGCCTCCTAATAATTTTTTATATAGTGTATTGCAAATATTTAATTTCTGAGAGACTTTAAAAATAAAAAACCTAAAGGATATTTCCCTTAGGTTTAAAATTCCTAGATATATCCTCATCTCTCAGCTTATGCTGCAGGATTTAGCACCTTATATGCGCTTTCATATAGGTTGCTGGGTTTCACAGGGCCAGTCCCTCCACCGCTCTTGATAAGTATTTAATTTTAATTTACTAAATTTTAACTGTAATTATATAATAAAAAATTATTATTGTAAAGAGTTTTTTTATATTCTTAGAAATTTTTTTACTTATCCACTATTTTGTATTTAAATAAATTTATTTGAAATTATTACAAAAATATGTATAATATATAATATATTCATTTAATATTTATGTGAATTTAATTAAAATTCTAATTAAACATTAAATTAAATATAATATTTATAGTGTGAGGTGTAAAAATGAAAAAAAAATTTATTAAAATGCTATGCTCAGTAGCTATATGTTGTATGATAAGTACAAGCTGTATAGCTAAAGTATCTGCATCCCCTTCTAATAATACCAAAGCTAATTCTAATGAAATTAGTATTCTAGAAGATAGTAGTAAATCTGAAAGAATCCCTTCTACTAAATCTAAACCTTTAGGTTTAAATGCTACAAAAACTAATACATCAAAGTATTCCTTTAGTGATTTAAACAAACTAAATAATAAAGAAATTCTAGATTTAACTTCAAAAATAAAATGGAATGATATTTCAGATCTTTTTCAGTACAACAAAGATAGTTATGCTTTTTATTCAAATAAAGAACGTGTACAAGCTTTAGTAGATGGTTTATATGAAAAAGGTTGTAGCTATACTGACACTGATGACAAAGGAATTGATACACTAGTTGAAATTTTAAGATCCGGATTTTATTTAGGATATTATAATGATTCTTTAAAATATTTAAACGATAGATCTTTTCAAGATAAATGTATTCCCGCAATGATTGCTATAGAGAATAATAAAAATTTCAAACTAGGTGAAAAAGGTCAAGATACAGTAATAAACGCTTTGGGTAAACTTATAGGGAATGCCTCTTGTAATGCTGAAGTAGTTAACAAAACAATGCCTATTTTAGAACAATATTATAGAGAAATGAACAAATATCCAAAGGATAAATTAAAAGCAGATGCCGTATATAATCTTATGAAAGAGATAAATTATGATATCTCACAATATGCATATGATCATAATATTAGAGATGGTAAAAACACTCCTTGGTCCAGTAAAATAGATCCTTTCATAAATACAATTTCAAAATTTGCAGGTATATCTAAAGTTACAGAAGATAATGGCTGGATTATAAATAATGGTATTTATTATACTAGTAAATTTGCTATATATCATAGCAATCCATCTATTCCTCATTCAGTAATGGACAAATGTCTTCAAATACTTCCTGCTTATAGCGAACAATACTATATTGCGGTAGAAAGAATAAAGGAAGATTTTAATTGTAAAGATTCAAAGGGAAATGTTATAGACATTAATAAATTACTTGAAGATGGTAAAAAACATTATTTACCTAAAACTTATACTTTTGACAACGGAAAAATGATTATAAAGGCTGGAGATAAAGTAGAGGAATCAAAAATTCAAAGACTTTATTGGGCGTCTAAGGAAGTACAATCTCAATTTCATAGGATAATAGGTAATGATAAACCTTTAGAGTCAGGCAATGCTGATGATGTGTTAACTATGGTAATATACAATAGTCCAAAAGAATATAAACTAAATAGAACTTTATATGGATATAGTGTAGATAATGGTGGAATATATATCGAAGGAATTGGTACTTTCTTTACTTATGAAAGAACTCCAGAAGAAAGCATATATAGCCTTGAAGAACTTTTCCGTCATGAGTTTACTCATTACTTACAAGGGCGTTATTTAGTACCAGGATTATTTAATGAAGGTGATTTTTATAAAGGAAATAGCGGAAGAATCACATGGTTTGAAGAAGGTTCTGCTGAATTTTTTGCAGGCTCAACTAGAACTTCTGTATTACCAAGAAAATCAATGGTTGGTGGACTTTCTGAAAACCCTAAAGAAAGATTTAACGCAGATAAGATATTACATTCAAAATATGATGATGGATGGGAATTCTATAAATATGGATATGCTTTCTCAGATTATATGTATAATAACAATAAAAAACTATTCAGCGATTTAGTATCTACTATGAAAAATAATGATGTTAAAGGTTATGAAAACTTAATAGAAAATGCAAGTAAAGATCCTAACGTTAACAACAACTATCAAGATCACATGCAAAAACTGGTGGATAATTACAATAATTACACAATACCATTAGTATCTGATGATTACATGAAAAAATATAATAACAAAAACTTAAATGAAATAAAATCAGATATTGAAAGTACTATGGATTTAACAAATTCTCAAATAACTAAGGAAAGTTCTCAATACTTTGATACTTATACTCTAAAAGCAAATTATACATTAGATTCCAACAAAGGTGAAATTGATAATTGGAATTGTATGAATAATAAAATTAATGAATCTCTAGAGAAACTAAACAAATTAGGATGGGGCGGATATAAAACAGTTACTGCTTATTTCTCAAATCCTAGAGTAAATTCAAATAATCAAGTAGAATATGATATAGTTTTCCATGGATTATTATCTCACAATAAAGATTTTAATGAACAACCAACAATTAAATTAAATTTCCCTAAAGTATCCAATACAGATGAGGAAATCAAATTTTCTAGTGAAGGTTCAAAGGATGATGGTAAAATAGTTTCATATAATTGGGATTTTGGGGATAACACTACTAGCACAGAAAAAAATCCTGTTCATATTTATAAAAATCCTGGTACTTATACAGTAAAACTTACAGTTACAGATGATAAAGGTTTAAAAGCAGAAAAAACTTCATCTATAACTATAAATAAAGTTCTTAAAGGAAATATAGTATTAGAAAAAGAAGATAATAATGATTTTACAACTGCTAACCCAGTTTATCTTAAGGATTTAGTAAATGGATCTGTTAGTTCATCAGATAATAAAGATACTTTTTATTTTACCGTTACTAAGCCTTCAGATATAACTATAACTGTAGAAAAAACTAATAAAGATAAAAGTGAATTTAACTGGCTTTTATTTAACGATGAAGATAAATCAAACTATATTGCTTTTCCAAATAAGGAACTAGGAGATCAACTTTCTAATACTGTAAAAATAGATAAACCTGGTAAATACTATTTAGTAATTTATAAAACCCTTGGAGAAAAAGCAGACTATAAATTTAGCATAGAAGGAGCTATATTGTCATCTTCAGAAGGTGACAAAGATACTGATACTAACCCTGACAAAGATAAACTAGTTATATCAGAAAAAGAAGATAATGATTCTTTTGATAAAGCTAATAGAGTTTGTAAGAGTCAATCAGTACTAGCTACTTTAGATACTAACGATAATCGTGACACTTACTATTTTGATGCTTTAACTGCTGGAACTATAGATGTAATCATGGAAAACACTGATAATAATTCTAATATATTCAATTGGCTTGCTTACAGTAGTGACAATACCAATAATTATATTGGATATTCTACAAAAAAAGAAGGTAATAAACTTTTAGGAAGTTTTAAAGTACCTAAACCTGGAAGATATTATATATTAGCTTATAAAAATTCTTCAAATAAGATCAACTATAAATTAACTATAAATGGTGATATTGATAAGGCTCCCCTTAAAAATGAAATTCATGAAAAAGAAAACAACGATTCTTTTGAATCTGCAAATAAAATTGTACCTGATGCTCCTGTATTAGGTAGCCTAAATGGTGAAGATCTTAGAGATATCTATTCATTTGACATAAAAGAAACTAAAGATTTAAATATAAAACTAACTAATTTAAATAATTTAGGATTGACTTGGACTCTTTATAAAGAATCAGATTTAACTAATTATATTGCCTATGGATCAAAATTAGGTAATACAATAGTAGGTAACTGTCATGTAACCCCTAGTAAATATTATCTATATGTATATAAATATTCCGGTAATAGCGGTAATTATTCATTAATAATAAAATAATTTCTCAATAATAAAAATTCTAATTAATATTTTAAAACAAGAGGATGTTCAAAACTAGATTTAATTTTGAAACATCCTCTCATTTATTTATTTCTAATAATCAACAAACTAAAAATTGAAATACTTACTTTTTAGTAGATTCCTCATCTTTTTGTTGTTTCATAACAGAAGTTATAGTTTTGTCAAGGGTAGTTAACGCTTTAGTTATTTCATCAAGCTTTTTTTCTATTCTTAATAAAAGATATAAACTAACTGCTATAGGGAATCCCACATCACTTATAAGCTTTATTAATTGCTCATACATGGAATCCACCACCTTTTTAGAGTTTTTTATCCTCTACTATTAACTATGCTCTTCAAGTATCTTTTGCAGTTTTTTTATAGCTTTATTTTTAATATACCTTACCGAGTTATAGCTTTTATCTATAGAATTTGCCACTTTCTGAAGGCTATTATTTTTAATATAAAAGCTATTTATCACTTCTTTTTCCTCTGAGGTAAGCTTGTCTAATGCTTTATAAAGTTCATTTATATTTTCATAGGCTATTATTTCATCCTCTATAGTGAAGAAATATTCATTCCCTTTATCTGATATATTTTCATCTGGTATTTCTCTATGATGCTTTATCTCTCCTTTTAATAGAGCTTTATAATTTGTTTTAATAGTTTTTATACAATAGGGAATAAATTTACTTTCCTCCCCTTTAAACATATTAGCAGCCTTTATAACGGAAAGATATCCATGCTGTACTAAATCTTCATATTCATAACATGAAATTCTCCACTTTGAAGCCTCTTTTAATATAATTGGAGTAAAATATGCTATAATTTTGTTCAAAACTTCTGTATCTCCTTCTTTATATTTTTCTAGTAGCTTGTACAATACAAACACCATCCTCTTATTAATAAAAAATTATAGCTCTATCTACTATTCATATTATTTATACATCTCCTTAAGGTTGTCTACTAATTTAAAATTATGAAATATTTAATTATAAAAAAGAAATAGTTTCTACACTATTTTTTTAATTTAAATTTATTTTATATATATAACTTATCCTGGATATTGCATTAATACACTTATTAACATAGTCCTCATTGTTTAAATTCATCTTTTTAATTATTTTTAATATACTTATATGGAATAAATAATTAAGGTGAGTATATGTTTTTTAGAATTCCAGAAGAAATTAATGGTACTAAAGATAAAATATATATTTTAGATACCAAATGTGCAGATGTAAACGGTGATGGATTCGATGAAATTATAACAGTTACAGGTAAAAAACCCTATGGTGAAAATGGTTTTATTGAAGATATAGCCCTTAATGTAAAAAATAAAAAAACTAATGTTGATATAAGTATAAAACCAAAGGAAAATGCAGGTTATGATCCAAATCTATTTATAGGTAAATTTGGAGAAGATAATATTCCTAAAGTATTTCTCTCTATAAATTCTGGAGGCAGCGGTGGATATTATTTTAACTATATTTATTCCTTTAAAGATAATATTGCAAGACTTATTTTTGATTATGAAAAATTTAGTAAAGATAATGAATATGCCGCAGTATATGAAGACTATTATAAAGTAAGAGTAAAATCCTTAAAAGGTAATTTAGAAGGAATAATTGATCTTACAGCTATAAGAGATAAAGAATACTTATCACAAATTTATAATGAAAATGGTAAGCTTAAAGAACCTATAAAAGCTGAAGTTTTATTCCTTAGTAATTTATCTCCTTTAAGTTTAAATGGTTCTGATATCTTTAATCTGCTTACCCATCAAAGAATTATAGGTCTTTATAATGCTGATACTCTAGGCTCAGTAGAATCTATTCTTAAGTGGGATGGTTATCAATTTTACTCTATTGTGACTCAACTTGTAGTATTGATGTAAAAATATTTTTAATTAAAACCTATAAAAACAAAGAATTAAGCCTTATCTAAATATTGTATGAATCTATTTAGGTAAGGCTATTTATATTCTATGAAAATTTTTTAGAACATAGATCTAAGACAATATTTACTATATAAAATTTCTTTTTAACTTAAAAACACTTATTAAAAATTAAAATTACTTAAAATAACTTAAAAACACTTGATAAATTACTTATATTAACTTATAATTAACTTATAATTAACTTATAATATTTCTGATCTGGAGGTATAAAGTTTTGTATCAAGAAGAAAGAATGAATAAAATATTAGAATATTTAAAAATAAATAAACGAATAAAAGTAGATGAAATATGTAAAATGTGCAATGTTTCAAGAGATACTGCAAGACGGGACCTTGTAAATCTTGAAAAAGAAGGAGCAATTCTTCGAACCCATGGTGGTGCCATATTACCTAATACAAGAGGTAAAGTAAAAAACTATGAAGACCGTCTTCTTGCTTATCCTGCTGAAAAAAAACTTATAGCAAAACTTGCAACATCTTTAATCAAAAACACAGATAAATTAATAATGGATTCATCAACCACAGTACAAATTTTTGCAGAAATGCTTGAAGTAGATAATTTATCTGTTATAACCAATTCAATAAATTTGGCACATACATTATCAAAAAAAACTAATATAGACATTCATTTATTAGGAGGAATTTTAGATTGTGAATATAAATTTTTATATGGTTCTAGTACCATAGCTATGCTTTCCAATTATTTTGCTGATAAAGCATGTATAGGTGCCCTTGGAATATCAGAAAAGGGTATAACTGTAGCTCATGCAGAGGATGCTTCTGTTATGAAAAAAATGATTGAACAATCTAATGAAACTATAGTTTTAGTAGACCACAGTAAATTCGGTAACAATAGTTTTTTTAAAGTATGTGATTTATGTGATATTGATTTAATAGTTACAGATAAATTACCAAATAAAGATTTAACTAAAATATTTGAAAAAAATAACATAGATATTATGGCTGTAAATGAGAAAGGTTAAGGTGCATAATGATGAAGTTAATAGCATTAGATTTAGATGGTACTCTATTAAATAATAAAAGCATCATAAGTAATGAAAATAGAGATGCCATTAGATATGCTCAAAATAAAGGAGTAGAAATCACGATTTCCACAGGACGCCCTCATTTTGATGTGTGTTCTATATGTGAAAAAGCAAATATATCTACACATATAATTGGAAATAATGGTGCTTCTATTCATTTTAAAGATAAGAAAAAATTATACTCTATAGGTATAGATAAAAACGATGTAAAAGAAATATTACATTGGTTAACTGATAAAAACTTTTATTATGAGGTATCTACAAATAAAGCTATTTATACTCCTTTTAATGGAAAAGATATGTTGAAAATAGATGCAGATAAAGTAATTAGCAGCAATCCTAAATCTGTAAACATAGAAGAAATCTATGAATCCTGTGAAAAGCAACTTATTCAATCAGGCTTTGTTTTTGTAGATAATTATAAAGAAATATTAAGTAAAGATGATGATTTTTATAATATACTTGCATTTTCTTTTGATGAAAAAAAGAGAAAAGCTGGTATGGATTACTTTAAAAACTTAGATAAATTTTCAGTGTTCTCTTCTGGGGATCATAACTTTGAAATAGTTAACAAACATACTTCAAAGGGAGCTTCATTAGAAAGATTAGCCTCAAATTTAAACATATCCCTAGAGGAAACTATGGCCTTTGGTGATAATTATAATGATATATCTATGTTTGAAAAGGTAAAATATAGTGTTGCTATGGGCAATGCAGATGAAAATATTAAATCAATATGTAAACTGGTCGCAGATACTAATTATAACAATGGAGTAGCAAAAATGATTTATAAATTCATTGGCTAACTTTATAGAATATATTAAAACAATAAAAATTAATTAATCTCTTGTGGGCGTGACCTTTTGGGCGTAACCATAAGTTATTAATAGGGACAGGAATATTATATCCTGTCCTTTTAATTACATATTTTAAAGTTAACTTTATTTTATTCAATTAAACTACACCTAATTTATACATACATTCCTATAGGCATTATATGTATGGCTGGTGCTTTTATTTCTGTTATGATACTCTTAGGTGTAACTATATTATTACTTCTAAGTATATCTAAGTATGGCTCTAAAGAATTTATGAAATCTATATAATAATCTTCCATACCTGTTTTATCTAATAAACATATACTTCCTTTATTATTTTCACATCTTAAAACCTTACCTAATACTCTACAGGGAAAATATGAATTATCATATATACTTTTGCTACAAAAGCACTTTTTATCCACACTTAATACTGCTTTGCATTGATTGAATCTTGTTACCACATTTGCGTAATCATTTGTTTCCAAAAGTTTCTTTAGAATTTCTAGTTGTTTTTCTATTATAGTGTAATTAGTAATAGCTTTTTCCATATCTGTATTTTGCAATAATTTATTTAACTCCTTAGAATCATAACACTTTATAATATCTAATAAATTTGTTATTTCATTACAAGTAGACTCTGATATAATATTTGAATCAAACTCAACGTATTCTCCTGGAATTAAATTATTATTAAAAATATCCTGGTCTGTAATATACCTTAGCATATTCTTATTTATGAGAGTATTTCTTAAATCATAAAACAAATAAAACTTAGTATATATTCTTTTTATTGTCAATTCATTTCTATTAACGGACCTGTCATCTAAAGACCCGGAAAAATCATTTACCATACTTTGTGAAATATCCTCTATTTTATTATGCTCTTTATCATTATTAGATATCTTATTATCTTCTGACCTTTGATTTTTACGGCCAGTTTGAAGCCTTATAAAATCACTTTTATCTCTCATAAATCTTATAGATTTACTTTCTATAAATCCATCTATTACTATAGGATAAATATCTGATAACAGCTTCTCATTTAAATAAATAGGCATAGGCATTAATTCATTCAAAGATGATCTGATTTAATTAATCAGACTTTTCACCTACCTTATATATTGATACTTATCATATCTATATATATTTTATAAAAAAATTATAAATTACTTTTTTTGTTATGCTTATCTTAAGGGAATCTTTCCTATAATATTTATAAAATTTTTCATATCCGTAATACAATTTCACGTTATCATTTTCTTTTTCTTTGAACATAAAATTCTCCAACATATTACATGATATATTTAGAGGATTTTCATCATTAATTATTTTTATTTCTTAATATATAAAATCTTTACACTAATAATTAAACAAATCTATTTAATTATTGTTATTATTTAAAGCAACATCTTCTATTTTAGACCTTTCATGTCTAAAGGTTAATCCTATAATAGTTGCTATAATCATTAATACTGCTGCTACTATATATGCAGAATTATAATTTCCTGTAGAATCAAAAATAGCTGCTGCTGTCATAGGTCCTATAATTCCTCCAATTCCCCAGCCTGTATAAATTAATCCATAGTTAATTCCAAAATTCTTTACTCCATATCTATCTGTAGCTGCAGCAGGAAATATTGCAAATCCTGCACCATAACATAATCCTGCTATAGCTACTCCTATTGATAAAAGTACTACATTAGAATATCTAGGAAACATAAACATATTTATTCCTTGGAAAATAAATATCAATTTCATAAGATTTATTCTATCCATTTTATCTGATAAAGTACCACCTAATACTCTACCAAGTGTATTAAATATGGCAAGTAAAATAACTAATATAAATCCCCCCTGCCAATTTACCTGAATTTTCGCAATATTGGATATATGACCTATGATCATTAGTCCTGCTGAAGATGAAAATGCTAGCATTAGCCAAAGTTTATAAAAGTCTGCAGTCCTGATCATTTCTTGCCATGTACAATCCTTTGATGATTTTATCTCTTTTTTATCCTTAGAATTAATATTTTTATGTATAAAGTCTTCCGGTGGATTTTCTAAAAATTGTGCTAAAAGTACTGACAAAATTAAAGCACCTACTCCTATATATATAAAAGTTTTAGATAAACCAACTGTTTTTATTAAATAATTTGCTAATGGTGAATAGAATGCTGATGATAAACCTATTCCAGCTACTACTATTCCTGTGACCATTCCTTTTTTTTCATGTGGAAACCATTTTACCACCGGCGGTGCAGTAGAAGCATTTATAGTACCTATCCCTGCTCCCGCTATTATCCCCATAGTTAAAATCATTATATTAGGTTCTGTAAATATTCCTGAAAAAATAAGTCCTACTCCCATCAATATTCCACCTAAAGTTACTGTAAGTTTTGGCCCCTTTAAATCCTGAACTTTTCCAAATACCACCATAGCAATTACAAAGGATACTGTAATCACTGTATAAGGAAGGGAGGCCTGCTTGCTTGTCCAATTAAGATCATTAATTAATGATTTACTTATAACACTCCATATGTAAATTAAACCTGCAATAAAGTTGGTCGATGTTGCTACCCACAACACCCTATAGGATTTTTTATTCATTTTTAGTCCCCTTTCTGAAAACCTTTTAATTTCATATTGTTTTTAATTATATCATCTAAAAATATACTCTACAATATATATTTACTGCTTTTAAGAGGTTCTATATCTTTTTATGTAAACTTTTACATAAATCATGTTTAATTCTATAGTTATGTTATTTTATATCTTTTATATTTTTACTACAAATTAGATCTTATTTATAAGATAAGATTTGTTTAAATAGTATGTATATATTTTTGTTAAGAAATTTGTAAGAAATATCATACCTGTTTTGTTAAAAAGTTACTATATAATTGAACTATTCAAAGGTCATTATTCATTAAAAATCAGTTTAAAATTCTATAACAAAAAACAGTTCATTAAAAATTAAGGCTGACTTTTGTAGCCTATTTAGGAGGTAATAAAAATGGTATAATTTATTTGGTAAAGAAAGGATGGGACAAAATATGATTGAATATAAGGTTTTAATAGTTGATGATGAAGATGAAATAAGGGAAGCTATAGAAATTTATTTGAAAAATGAAGGTATAACTGTTTTTAAAGCTAAGGATGGAATAGATGCATTAATGCTTTTAGAAGACCAGGACATCCATCTTATTATAATGGATATTATGATGCCTAAAATGGATGGTATTAAGGCAACCTTCAAAATTAGAGAAAATAAAAACATTCCTATAATAATGCTTTCAGCTAAATCTGAGGATACGGATAAAATATTAGGGCTTAATATAGGGGCAGATGATTATGTTACAAAACCCTTTAATATGTTAGAACTAGTAGCTAGAGTAAAATCTCAACTTAGAAGATATGTAAACTTAGGAAACTACAAAGAAACTGAGGATAAAGTTGTGGCAGGATCTCTTATATTAGATAAGAAAAGGAAAATAGTATCTGTAGATGAAAAAGAAATAAGACTTACTCCTATTGAATATAAAATACTGGAGCTTTTAATAGAAAACAAAGGAAGAGTTTTTTCTATTGAAGAAATATACGAAAAAGCTTGGAAGGAACCCTATTATAATGGTGAAAACACTGTAGCTGTACATATAAGAAGAATAAGAGAAAAAATTGAAATTAATCCTAGAGAACCTAGGTACTTGCAGGTGGTGTGGGGAATTGGTTACAAAATCCAAGAATAAATTTATCTATATAATATGTTTCATTGTAGGCATATATATGATATCTCTTTCAGTTTTAACTGGTTATGATTTAATAAAAAACAGAACGTGTCTTGTGAAAGATCCTTATTTTAGCAGCAAAGAGTTTGATGAAGAACTACAATCTTATTGCAACAATTTATATAACTTTCATATAACCTATAAAAATTTTAATGATAAAATTGCAGAAAGTAGAGTTACTAAAGAACAAATAACAACCTTAAAATCATTTTATGAAGATAATATACTAAGTTCTCAAATGACTATCAAAGATGAATATAATAGTTTTTTATCAGAAGCTGAACAATCTGGTGATAAAAACAAGCTCGCTAAATTAACTCAACAAAGAGATGAAAAACTTAAAGAAGTAGAAAAAGAAAATACTAAAACTGAGACTGAGTTAAAAAAAGAAATTGCATTATGGTCTTACAATGACTATAAAAACATAAAAAAAGCTATAGAATCTAAAAGAGAGATAAAATACTATATTAAAAACACCTTAACTAAAGAAGCTTATACTAATTTAGAACCTAAAACTAATATAGATAGATATATAAAAAATAATTCTATTTATTCTATAAGTTTTCCATTAAAATCTCGAAAAGCCGAAAAATTTTCAGAAACCAATAATTTACTTAATTCTTTTAACTGGGAAGGATATATTATAATTACAAAGGATTTTAATTCTAATGGTTATATATTAAAAAATTATAATTATTATAATTCCATTAGAGATAGGCTTGTAAAAGAAATAATTATAGGTATATCTTCCTTAATCATAGGAATTTTTATATTAACTCTGTTTAAAAAAAGAAATTGCTTAAATCCCCCTATCTTAAATAAAATAAAAAAAATATATAATAATATCCCTTTAGATTTAAAATTATTTATATTTATTTTATATACTGCTGTAATGGGAAATTATTTAATAAATCTTAGTTTTTTTTATAAACCCTTAGGAATTAATCACTTTATTGTTACTACTCTATTAAGCATTTATGTTTTATATTTCATATTCAATTTTAAATATGCTATAAAGTTAAAAAAAGATAAAAATGAGTTTTTAATTCAATATAAGGGCAGCCTAATTAACAAATTATTAAATGTTATTAAAAACAGTAATTTTAATAACAATATTAAATTAAAATTAGTTTCTATTATAACATTTTTTGCTCTATTAGGTGCATTTATACTATTATTATTGCTACTAGGATTTCATAATATATTAAGTGCCTTTATTATAATCATACTACTTTATATAATTTTACTTATAAGATACTTATTTAAAAAGGCTGATTATTTAAATGAAATATTAAAAGCCACAGAAGAAATAACCTGTGGAAATTTAGATTATATTATAAAAGAAAATAAAGGAGGTGTCCTAGGTAAAATAGCCCATAATATTAATAACATGAAAGAAGGCTATAAAAGATCTCTAGAAGAACAGATTAAAAGTGAAAGATTAAAAACTGAACTTATAACCAATGTATCTCACGATTTAAAAACTCCTCTTACCTCTATAATAAATTATATAGATTTACTTAAAAAAGAGAATTTAAGCAAAGACGAAGTTAATGCATACATTTCTGTTTTAGATAGAAAATCTGAAAGACTTAAATCCCTTATAGAGGATTTATTTGAAGCATCAAAGATGTCCAGTGGTGCGGTAGAGTTAAATATTGAAAAAATAGATGTAACAGCTTTATTAAAACAATCCATAGCAGAATTTGAAGAAAAAATCACAAAATCCTCTCTAGAACTTAAATTTAAATATGATAATAATAAAACTTATGCAAATCTAGATGGAAAGAAAACCTGGAGAGTATTTGAAAATTTAATAAACAATATTATAAAGTATTCTCAACCTAATACTAGAGTATATGTAGATTTAATAGAAACAAATACTAAAATAATAATTACTATGAAAAATATCTCACGCTATGAAATGAACTTTACTTCTGATGAAATATTTGAAAGATTTAAAAGAGGAGATAAGGCTAGAAACACAGAAGGATCTGGCCTCGGTCTTGCTATTGCCAAAAGTATTGTAGAACTCCAAGGTGGAAACTTAAACATTAATATTGATGGGGACCTTTTTAAGGTTACTGTAGAGTTTAACAAGTAATATATTTAACTTTAATTCCGCTAATATAAAAAATAAGATTCTTTATATATTATTCTAATATCTTATAACTACTCTCAAAAATGTATAATTTATAATTTTTGTAAATAGTCAATTATTGTAAAACTTAAAATATTTATACCAGTTCTTATAAAGCTCCAAAGCAAAAACATACCTATTAAAAATAGGTATGTTTTTTAAAAGATGTGCTTTTTTATAACTAAATACATGATAATGGTCTATTATTATGTATTTAGTTATTATTTACTTTAAATAATTATTTTAAAATATTAACTATACTTAAAACAATTTACTTTAACATGGATGAGTATAGTTAGCAATTATTTTTACCTTTACATCTGAATCTGAACATAGATCTCTTGTTGGAAGAATAAAGCTAAATCTCCTACTAACGTCTGTACATGGTGAGCTCATTCTATTCTCTGAACAGCCACATCCTCCGCCGCCCTTACCTCTTACAATAAAGGTTTGAGATTTAAAAGCTAATACTTCACCGGATCTATCTATAATTATACAACCTACAGTTAATTCCTTTCCAATACAAGCATTTCTTAAATCCACATTTACTTGTAATAATCTTGATGTATCTGCTACATTTATAGGATCTAACGTTACTCTTTTACAAATTTCACAAGGTTCAAAATGAATGAAATTTTTTCCTTCATCTGCATTACAAAACTCTGATATAGTAAAGGAATTTATATCTAAAAGTTCTCTGTTTCCCATCTTTTCTTCTGAAGATTTACTCATAACATTTTCCTCCTTTAGCTGATTTAAATTGTTTTAATTAAACAGTCTATACTATACTATATTAATAGGTATAAAAAAATGTTACATCTCTTTTTCCTTATTAAGAATCCTCGTCTTGCCAATTCATATCATATTCCACATTTATATCTACGGAGTTTTCCTTTAACTTTTTCATATCCAATTCACTAAAATCAGTTTCTTTTAAATTTGATTCTTTTGAGCTTATATTATATAAACCTTTTAATAAACTTTTTAATGAATCTGTTTCCTCTAAGTTTTTATCCTCTGCTTGCTCTATATTTTCATATTGTACTTCTTCTTTTAAATCTATATCTTCTATATTTTCATATTGTACTTCTTCTTTTAAATCCTCATCTTCTATATTTTTATATTGTACTTCTTCTTTTAAATCTTCATCTTCTATATTCTCATATTGTACATCTTCTTTTGAGTCTTTATCTTCTATATTCTCATATTGTACCTCTTCTTTTAAATCTGCATCTTCTATATTTTCATATTGTACTTCCTCTTTTGAATCTGCATCTTCTATATTTTCATATTGTACTTCTTCTTTTAAACTTGCATCTTCTATATCTCTATATTGTACCTCTTCTTTTAAATCTATATCTTCTATATTTTCATATTGTACTTCTTCTTTTAAATCTGCATCTTCTATATTTTCATATTGTACATCTTCATTGAAATCTATATCTTCTATATTTTCATATTGTACTTCTTCTTTTAAATCTTCATCTTCTATATTTTCATATTGTACATCTTCATTGAAATCTACATCTTCTATATTTTCATACTGTACTTCCTCATCGAAATCTACATCTTCTATATTTTCATATTGTACTTCTTCTTTAAAATCTGCATCTTCTATATTTTCATATTCTACTTCTTCTTTAAAATCTGCATCTTCTATATTTTCATATTGTACTTCTTCTTTTAAATCTATTTCTTGTTCAAAATTTTCTTCTTTATCTATAACTTTTTTATTTTTATATTTTTTTTCTGAAATTGTACCCATTGCAATTAATAAGGATACTGAAAATTTATTTTCATTTAAAGAGTCAATAAAAGCTTCTTCAATAAATAAAGTTGGTTTTAAGTTGTCCGTATAGTCACTTTCTACTGGTAAAAACTCTGAAATAATTTTATTAATTTCAGTAGAATAAATGTTCTCATCATATGGATTTTCTAAAAACAATACTCTTATGTTTATGCATCCTTCCATAAAGATTTTATACTGCCCTTGAGTAAATATATATTTCCATTCTCTTATTTTAGGTTCTAAAAAAACCTTTAAAATTTGTCCTATCTTTGGATTATTATTTACAAGACTTATAGTATATGATTTGCAAAATTCCTTATATGGATATTGTATATTATATTTACTTATTTCCTCTTCAGAAGTAATACCTAATATTTCTATAGGCTTATTTTCCATGATAACTCTCCTTCCTTATATAATTTATCCCTTCTTAATAGTTTATGTTTTTTTATTTATAATGTGTAAACTTTAAGAAATAGAAGTATGCATAAAAAATTAATATTACCTAAAATATACTAAATTGGATCATATATAAAATAGAACTCTATTATAAAAAAATTACTCCAGATAAAAATATAGTATTATATGATACTAATGGAAAAGATGCTAAAGAAGTAGTAAAATATTTAAGTAATAAAGGATATTGAAACTAAAATTCCTACTAATAAAGAAATAATTGATACTCTGCCGAATTTGAAGAATAAAAACAACCTTTCATTTTAAATCTTAAGCAAATAATTTAATATTTGCAGTCTAGGTTATACTAATAGTAAATATATATATAGAAAGGATGATACTAAACTATGAAATTTGATTTTTTTAAAATAGAAACCTTTATACCAGAAGAATATATAAAAGAATTAAGAAAAGCATTAAACCATATAGGAGCTCTTACAGTAGGAGGAAATTATGATAACTGTATGGCAGTTTCTAAAGTTAAAGGTTCCTGGAGAGCTCTAGAGGGAGCAGACCCCTTTAATGGACAAATAGGTGAAATATGTGAAGCAGAAGAATATAAAGTAGAGTTTTGCTGTACTAAAGAAGTATTGAAAAATACAATAACTACTATAAAAAAAGTACATCCTTATGAAATACCAGTAATAAATATAATTCCAATATTAAATTCATTTGAATAGAAAAAGGACAACCTAAATGGGTATCCTTTTTCTTTCATTAATTGTATAATTATCACTATCCACATAATTATATGTTTAATTTATTTTATTAATTATATTATTCTCATCACAGCTAAAACTATTAAGATTATTCCTGATAACCAGGATAAATTAAGTTTTGATTTCTCAACAAATTTTTTTCCTGCAAATAATCCAATGTATATAAAAATAAAATGAGCTACTAAAGATAATAAGATTATTTGTATATAATTTACATTACCTAAACTACTTCCTAATCCTATAGCTAAAGAATCTAAAGAAAGGGCTGCAGCAAGATACAAAGCTTCTTTAGGATTAAGATTCTTTGAATGATCTATATCTGCTTTAGTTTCGTCAATACATATATCTATTATAAAATTTAAATCTGAAAACTTTATCTCTAACTTTTTATTAGAATTTCTATTCTTTTTTACATAATTTTTTACAATACTATCAAACAGATAGTATATTCCAAATAAACACAATATAATAAAACTTATTATTGAAGTAATTTTAATAGGCACAAATTTTTTTATTACAGAGCCTAAAAAAAGTGATACCCCAAGAACACTTGAACAAATAATATTTATTATTGTTGCAGAAACAAAAGGAATTTTTATTTTATTTGTTCCATAAGCAATACTGGCCACAAAAGCATCTAAAGATACAGCTAACACTAATAGTAATGATTCTATCACTTAATCACCTCGCTTACATAAATATATAAACTGATAGCTAAGTATTTAATTTTTATATAATTTAACTATTAATATGGTATTCTGCTATTTATAAATAGTTACAATATTAAAGTTATAACTTTTCCAAAAGAGATTTATTTAATGATACATATAAATATATTTATTAAATAACAATAAAAAGTTTAAATCCACACAAAAAAACCGCACTCCAGTTAAATACCAAAGTACAGCTTAAAAATAAACATCCTATTAAAAAAAATTTATAATATACCTAACCCTCTATGCAGAACCAATAGAAAATTACTATGGACAGTTCATAAACTAAACATTAAAAACTGTCCAACACTTTTTTAAATTTCTATTTTTGCTTCAACCCCAAAATGATCTGAAATTATTTCTTTATTTATTCCGTTAAATATAACCCTGCAGTATTCTATGTCTAAATTTTTATTAGATAATATAAGGTCTATCCTCATATTTTTTCTATTACTTTCCCAACCATCAATATTTCCAATAACAGTTACCCCATTATCTTTTGATTTTGCTAAATCATATATATCTTTAAGATTTTTATCTATAACATAATCATATCCTTCATACCTTAAAAAAGCATCATTATTAAAATCTCCCATTAGTATACAGGTTTCCTCTTCTTTTAAATCTTGAACCAATTTATTTACTTGGAATTTAAAATCTTCCTCTTCATCATCCCACCAGCCTAAATGGCAGGAATAAAGGGAAATTAGATGATTATTATAATATATTTTACATTTTATTATTTTTCTAGTTTTCCAAAAATTCCTGTCTTTACTTTTGGAAATATAAAAAGAATCTTTTTCTTTTATAGGATACTTAGTTAATATAGCAAGACCTTCTTCATATTTATCATAACCTATATGAGCAAAATCCCACAGAATTTTAAATCTATTCTCTCCTAATTTTTCAAGTTCTTTAATTAATATAAGAGCAAAATTATCCTCTTTTATATTATCAAATAATATTTTACTATTAATACTTTGACTAACCTCTTGAAGAGCAATCACATCATAATTATTTTCATATATTACCTTTGCCAAATATCTTATTTTTTCTATTTGTTTTTCTTCTTGCCACGAGTGACAATTTAAAGTAAGAACTTTCATAAATTAATCTCCTAAAATATCTTGAATATCTGACTTTAATACATCTGCCTTTGGTCCATATATAGCCTGAACCCCTTTATCCTTTACTATAAGACCTAATGCTCCAAGTCTTTTCCATTCTTTTTCCTCTGCAACTAGGCTCTTATCCTTTACTGTCACACGAAGACGAGTCATGCATGCATCTACATCTATTATATTTTCCTTTTCTCCTAGTAAACTTATTATTTTCACTGGTAATGAATCTTTATTAGCCTCTTTTCCCGTTACTTTTTCTTCTTTATTATCCTGTTCTCCTTCCATTTCTATATAATTTCCTGCTCTACCAGGCGTTGGTATATTGAATTTCTTTATTAAAAAATTAAATATTAAATAAGTTAGTACAAAATATATCACTGATACAATTGCAAAGTTTAGCATATCTTTTGTAATTCCAGCCTTTATCATCATAGGGGTACGAGCTATAAATTCAACAAATCCAAAACAGTGAACTCTTAAATTTATTAAATCTGCTAAAGCAAAAGCTGTTCCTGTAATAACTGCATAAACTCCATATAAAATTGGTGATATAAACATAAACATAAATTCTATAGGTTCTGTAACGCCTGTTAAAAATACTGCTAATGCTGCTGATAAGAAAACAGTTTTATATTTATCTCTTTTATCCTTATCTACATTTTTATACATTGCAAAAGCTACACCCAATAATGAAGCTGAAGATGTTATTACCTGTCCTACTTTAAAACGTGCAGGTATAACAGTTGTTAACAAATTATTATATTCTGTCATATTGCCGGCTGCTTTCAAATTAATTAAATCATTTGCCCAAGCAAGCCATAATGGATCTTGACCTGCAACTATAGTGCCTGCAGTTGGTCCTGTTAAAATTTTATAAGTTCCTCCAAGAGAAGTATAATTTAGTGGTACTGTTAACATATGATGAAGTCCAAAAGGTAGTAATATACGTTCCAATGATCCAAAAATGAAAGGTGCTACTATTGGTGCAGTATCCTTAGATGTTGCTATCCATTTTCCAAAAGCGTTTAACGCACCTTGAATAGAAGGCCAAATCATAGATAAAATTATTGCTGTTACTACAGATCCTAGTATAACTACAAAAGGTACAAATCGTTTTCCATTAAAGAAAGCTAAAGATTTTGGTAATTTATTAAAATTATAATACTTATTATATAAGTAAGCTCCCAAAAATCCTGAAATTATACCTATAAATACACCCATATTTAATGCTGGTGCTCCAAGTATAGTTGTAAAATAATCTTTAACTACTAATTGTCTTCCAAACATTGAAGTTACTTTTGCTGCTTCATCAGAAAACATGTCAGGTTTAACTCCGAAAATAGCTCCTGTTATTCTATTTGTAAGAATAAAAGTAAGTAATCCTGCAAAAGCTCCTCCAGCACGCTCTTTTGCCCAAGATCCACCAATTGCTACTGCAAATAGAATATGAAGATTTCCTATTATTGCCCATCCTATATCTTCTATTACTCTTGCTACAGACTGTAATAATCCCATAGAAGCCTGCATTCCTATAAGTTTACCAATACAAATCATAAGTCCTGCTGCAGGCATAACTGCCACAACAACTAGCAATGTCTTTCCAAATTTTTGCCAAAAATCAAAAGATATTAGCTTATTCCTTTTCATTTTTATCCCCCCAATATTTATAATTCTCTATCAATTTAAATTTTAAAATATTTTATAAAGTCTAGCTTCAAAAGGTTTTAATACTATTTCTGTTATATCCTCATGTTTTTCTACTGGATAATTTGAAATTATCAATTCTTTATAATTTAATTTTTCTTTATTATAGATATATTTAGCTTTCTTATTGGTTAAATTAGCAATTACTATAAATTTTTCATGCTCTAAAATTCTTGTGTAAGCATATATTTGTTCATGATATTCTAAAATCAAATTATATTTTCCATATACAAGTGCCTCATTTTTCTTTTTTATTTTTATAATTTTTTTATAAAAATTTAAAATGGAATCTAGGTTATTTTCTTGTTCCCTAACGTTTATATTTACATAGTTCGGATTAACTTTCATCCATGGTTTTTCTTTTGAAAATCCAGCATTCTCTGTAGCATCCCATTGCATTGGTGTTCTTGAATTATCTCTTGAAGTTTCCCAGACATACTTAAGAGCCTCTTCTTTTGGTATACCTTTTTTTATTTTTTCTTTATAAATATTTATAGTTTTTATATCATTATAATCCTGTATATCTTCAAACTTAACATTAGTCATTCCTATTTCTTGACCTTGATATATAAAGGGAGTCCCCTTTTGCATAAAATACATAAGAGCCAAAGCTTTTGAACTTTCTTCCCAAAAGTTTTTATCATCTCCTAAAGTTGAGACTACCCTTTGAATATCATGATTTTCTATAAATAAAGCATTCCATCCAACCCCTTCTAAGCCTTCTTGCCACTTACTTAATACTTCTTTTAATTTTTTTACTGTAGACTGTTCTTCTCGATCAACATCCCAAAGATCTAGATGTTCAAATTGAAATATCATATTAAATTTCCCATCTTTTTCTCCTACCCACTGAGGAGCTTCATTTATATTTACTCCATTAGCTTCTCCAACGGTTATTATGTCATATTTATCAAAGGTATTTTCCTTTAACTCTTTGAGATATTTTTGAATTCCTTCTACATTCATATGTTTATCAAAGGAAGGGACATATTCTAATTTTTTTGGATTAGGCATATCTTTTAATCCATCTTCTTTTTTTATATGACTTATAGCATCTACCCTAAATCCATCAATTCCTTTATCTAGCCACCAGTTAATCATCTTATATAACTCTTTTCTAACATCTTCATTTTTCCAATTTAGATCTGGCTGCTTTTTGCTAAATAAGTGAAGAAAATATTGGTCTGTATTTTTGTCATATTTCCAGGCAGAACCTTTAAATATACTTTCCCAATTGTTAGGTTCCTTTCCATTTTTACCATCCCGCCATATATAAAAATCACGTTTTGGATTATCTTTAGAAGATCTTGACTCAATAAACCATTTATGTTCATCGCTAGTATGATTTATAACTAAATCTATTATAAGTTTCATACCCTTTTCATGAACCTTTTGTAACAATTTATCAAAATCCTTCATAGTTCCAAACTCATCCATTATAGCTTTATAATCACTTATATCGTAACCGTTGTCATCATTTGGTGACTTATACATAGGACAAATCCAAATTATATCTACACCTAAATTCTTTAAATAGTCTAATTTAGAAATTATTCCCTCTATATCTCCTATGCCATCATCATTGGAATCCTTAAAACTTCTTGGATATATTTGATATGCAACAGCTTCTTTCCACCATTTCTTATTCATTAATAATCCTCCATTTGCAGTTTTGCGCAATCGTTTGCGCAAAATAGTAAAAAAATAATGCTTTAATAACATTTCTATAAGTAATTTTACTATAAGTATTAGTCTTTTAGAACTAATACTTATAGATTATAAATTTTTTTCTTATCCTAAATAATAACTATAATCTTATTAAAAATATGAAATACCTAAATATATAACATATTAAGAATATTAATTTTTACTTTCAGTTATAGCTAAGGCTGCAGCTCCTAAAACCCCTGCTTTTCCTCCAAGCTTAGCTTTCTCTATTTTACAGTTGTCTGTAATGGCTTTCCAACATCTCTTTTTAACTTCTCTATTTATTGTATCAAAAACAATTTCCCCACCATTTATAACTCCTCCACCTATAACAACCATTTCTGGATCAAAGGTATTTATTATATTTGCTACAGTTATACCTAGATATGATAAACAAAATTCTAGTACTTCCTTTGAAACTTCATCTCCTTTTTTAGCTTCTTGAAAAACTTCTTTAGCAGTTAAATCATCATATTCTTTTAAGGATGTTTGCTTATTGTCTTCACAAGCCTCTTTTGCTTTTTTCATTATAGCAGTACCAGATCCTAAACTTTCTGCACAACCGCTATTACCGCAACCGCATTTAGGTCCATCTTTCATAACGGTTGTATGACCTATTTCTAAAGCATTTCCTGTATTTCCTCTATATATTCTACCATTTATTATAGCTCCTGCTCCAATGCCTGTACTTGCTGTTATATATATCATATTCTCTGTGCCTTTTCCTTCGCCAAACATGAATTCTGCTAAGGTAGCTACATTAGCATCATTATCTAGATATGTTGGAATATTATATTTATTCTTTATAGGCTCAACTAAACTAAAATTTTTAAAGGGTAGGTTTGAAGATGAAATTATAACCCCTTTTTTAGCATCTAAAGGTCCTGGAGATCCTATCCCTATAGCTTTTATTTCTTCTAAATTTACCTCTTCTATAACATTATCAATAGTATCAATTATTTTATATAATACATCAACTTCTCCCTTACTTGCTTCTGTTTTAACTTTTTTTTCTTTTATTATATTTCCATCTAAATCCACAAGCGCTGTATATATTTTTGTTCCTCCTAAATCAACACCTACTATATATTTTTTACTCATTTTATCACCTCAATAGTTAATAATATAAATTTAAAACTTTATATTAATCCTTATAAAATCTATCATCTAATAAATTTTTATTTATTACTAGTACTAATTTTATTGATTTTTATTATATCAATGGAAGTAAAAGTTTACAATGCTAGAATTTTTCAAATTCATTAATTTTATTAACTTATTATGCTAAATTCTACAAAATACTCATTATTTTTAATGCATATTTGCGCAAACGTTTGTACAAGTATGCATTATAGATTAAACTATTTATTCTTCATATTCCTTTTAAAAATATTAATCTATTTAAAAGATTCTCTCTCTACAAAAGTTGTTTCTATAATATAGTGATCTCTAATATCTTCCACTTCTTCTATCTTGTCTATTAACAACTTTGTGGCATAATACCCAAGCTTCACTCCATTTATATCCACAGAAGCTAACTCAGGTTTTTGAAATTTATCTAAGGGTATATTATTAAAGCCAACTATAGAAAGGTCATTTAAATCTTTTTCTTTTAATGCCTTCATAGCACCTATTCCTAGCAAATCATCCATTGCCACTACTGCTGTTGGCTTTATTTTTTCTAATATTTTCTTCATTTGCATATATCCTTCTTCTTCTTTAAAATCTTCTCCATAACTAACTAAATTTTTACTAAAATTAATTCCATTCATCTCTAGTGCTACTTTATATCCTTTTTCTCTATCCTTACATACGTTTAATTCCTTTTTAGCTCCTATCAATGCTATATTTGTATGGCCTTTATCTATTAATTTATTAACTATATTATACATAGCCTTAAAATTATCATTATCAACCCAAAGAACTCCTTCGGTATATTTTAATCGTCCCATAATAACAAAAGGAAAATTTATGTCTTTTAAGTATTTTATATTTTCATCATTTTCTTTTGGTCTTAAAAGAAGCATACCTTCTATTAGTCCACTACTTGTTAAATCCTTTATATGTTTTTTCTCACTTTCTTTATTATTACTAAAAGCATAGGTTATATAATATTCTCTTTTTTCAGCATAGGAGCTTATGCCTTTCATAGCTTGTATAAAGAAAGGATTAGATAGCAAATTTTCTGCTTCCTCTGGGAGTACAACCCCTAATATTCTAGTTTTGTTATTAACTAATCCTCTAGCTATTGCATTAGGTTTATATTTAAGTTTTTCTATAACTTTATATACCTTTTCCTTTGTTTCATCACTTATTCTAGGACTATTTGATAATACTCTTGAGACTGTAGAGGGTGAAACCTTTGCTTCTTTAGCCACATCTTTTATGGTAACCTTCATTTTTATTAATCTCCTTTTAATATATCTTGTATATAATCACACAGAATCCTTTTTTTCTTATTTTCATCTATGAATAATGTTTTATTTAGTCTTTATTGAATTTATTATATATAAATATATTTAACTAAAAGTAATCATTTATAGCTTACCAACTAATTATAAATTTCTCAAGGAGTAAATAGTTTATTTATTTAAAAATTAATTTAAATAATAAAGGAGCTGTCTCAAAATAGCTTTAATTTTAAGTTCGTAAATATAAATAATTCATTCATAAAGCAATTCATTTTGCTAAGTAGTTCTAAATTTGACTCCATTAAAAATTTTTTACTCAGTAGAGGCGTCATCCATGCCTTCACTACTGACTCCTCACGTCCTGTGAGGAATTACAAAAATTTTTAATTCCGTCAAATTTAGAACTATTAAAGCTTTTATTACATGTATTTTTTATATTTACTATATTAAAATTAAAGCTCATCTTATTTTGGAACAGCCCTCTTTTATTATTTAAAATTGTATATAATTATCTATATCTTTAACTTTATATTGCCCAATTTTTAGCTCTTTCCATTTCATTATACATATTGTAATATCTCTTTTTATTATTTATAAGTTCCCTATGACTCCCCTTTTCTTCTATATGCCCTTCATTTAAAACTATAATTTGGTCTGCATCTTTTATAGTATTTAATCTATGAGCTATAACTATAACAGTTTTATTTAAAGTAAGTTTCTTTATGGCCTTTCTAATTTCTAACTCATTATCAGCATCAAGGGAAGCTGTAGCTTCGTCAAGTAATACTATAGGTGCATCTTTGAGTATTGCTCTAGCTATAGATATTCTTTGCTTTTCTCCTCCTGATAAGGTTGATCCGCCTTCTCCTATTATAGTATCATATTTATCTTCTAATTTTTCTATAAATTCATGACAATTTGCAATTTTAGTTGCCTTTATAACATCCTCTTTAGTAGCCTTTTCATTTCCTAATTTTATATTATTATATATGGTATCATTTAAAAGATATACATCTTGAAATACCATGCTTATGTGTTTTAATAATGAATCTGGCTTTATATATTTTATATCTTGCCTACCAATTTTTATTGATCCATTATTTATATCCCAAAATCTAGCTATAAGACTTGTAACTGTAGTTTTGCCTGAACCAGAAGGTCCAACTAAAGCCGTCATAGTTCCTTCCTTTGCTTTAAAGCTTAAATTATCTATAGTATTTTCTCCTTCTTCATATTCAAAACTTACATTTTCAAACTCAATATCATAATTTTTAAAGTCTACTTCTTCATAATTGTAACTCATTTCTGGTTTATTATAAGTATCTATTAATTTTTGTGAGGCAAGTTTTAAATACCTAAACTGTCCATATTGAGCACCAAAAGCTCTTAGTATATTTGTAAGGGCTATATTTATTATAATAAATGTTAAAAAAGCTTTCTTGTCAATATTCCCATATCCAAATTTAGTTGTAGCTATAAGTAATAATATAGGGAAACTTATATCAACTATTATCTGAAATATAAGTACAAAAGGTACAATAGATATTTCTGTTCTTATACTTTCCCTCTTTAAATCTCTAAAGGATTTTTCTAATCTTTCAAATTTCTTACCTGCTAAATTATGAGCTTTAAACACCTGTATACCACTTAGGTATTCAACCATTCTTGATATTACTTCATTCATAATTACCTTCTTTTGTCTCCCTATTCTAGCAACTTTTTTTCCTCCTGTTAAAATAATAGGCATAGCTACAAATACAAATGCAAGTTGAATTATAGCTAATTTAACATCAATAAAAAATGTTATTATGAGTAAATAAATACTAAGAACTATAGTTTTTATCAAATCACTAGTATTATGAGTTATAATTTTTTCAAAATCTTGCAAATCATTTGTCATTATATTGGACAAATTTCCTATACTATTTTTATTGAAAAACCCTAAATTTATATTTTTAATATGATCTCCTAAGGATATACGCATACTTTCAATGCCTCTTGCACCTTTAGCTTGTATTCCTGTGTATCCTATTGCATTAACTATAGTTCTAAATATAAACGCTATTACCATGAATATAGTATAATTTTTAATTTTAGAAAAACTTAATTGGGAATTAATTAAATCTAACAACACAAAATATAATATTGAATAAAAAAACATATTAAATAAACTATCTATAGTTAATAAAATTATAGGCTTTCTAAGCTTTTTACTATGCTCACCTAATAATACCTTTATATCCCCTATCATACTACATACCTCCTGCTACTTCTGCTGTTTCTGTTAGTTCATAATCATACATATCCCAAAGATGTCTATATAATCCCTTTTTATTCATAAGATAATTGTGAGTTCCTTGTTCTATAATTTTTCCTTCCTCTAAAACTACAATTTTATCTGCATTTTTTATTGTATATAATCTATGGGCTATGATTATAGCAGTTTTCCCTTTCAGAAGATTCCTAAGGGCTTTTTGTATTTTGCTTTCATTTTCTATATCTGAATAAGAAGTAACTTCGTCTAAAATTACAATAGGGCTGTCCTTTAATATAGCTCTTGCAATAGAAATTCTTTGTTTTTCTCCTCCACTAAGCTTAATTCCATTTTCTCCAAGAGAGGTTTCGTACCCATCAGGTAAACTCATTATAAAATTATGAATTTGTGCCTTTTTACTAGCCTCAATAACTTCATCCATACTTCTATTAGAACCCATTTTAATATTTTCTAATATAGTATCTTGAAGCATGAATACATCTTGAAATACAAAGGATACCCTGTTCATAAGTTCTTCCATTTTTATATCTTTTATATTTATATCATCAATAGTAATATTACCTTTTTCAACGTCCCAAAACCTTCCTATCAATTGACCCAATGTAGTTTTTCCTGAGCCTGAAGGCCCTACAAGAGCAACTGTACTCTTAGGTTCTATAGTTAAAGATAAATCTTTTATAACTTCCTCTTTGTCATATTTAAAAGTAACATTATTAAACTCTATTTTCCCATTAATATCTTTCTTTAAGCTTTTCAATCCTTCTACTTGAGGCTCTTTTGCAAGAATATTTCTTACTTTTCCTGCTCCTTCTAATAACATTGAAAAAGTTGATCCAAATTCTAATAATTGTTTAAAAGAATTAAGGAAATTTGCACTTAAAATTAAAAATAATATATAAGTAGGTGCATTTATACTTCCCTTTAAAAACATAACTCCTCCAATAGGAATCATAAATAAAAGTCCTGAATCTATAAGTACTAAGAATACTGCATAAAGAGGAGCAGTTTTCATACTTAAATCAATCCAATAATCTGCATATTCTTTTGTTATGTCTTTATAACTTTTAAATGATTTTGCTGTTAGATTAAAAGCTTTCATAACATTCATTCCGTTTATATATTGAATAATAGTAGAATTAAGCCTTTGAACTAAATCATGATAATGGGCCATCATTTTTTCCATACCTTTAAACATACCTATTTGACTTACAAATCCTAAAATAATAGGAATAAATAAAGCTAAGGCCAATTTCCAGTTCAAATATAAAAGATAAATTATAATTATAATAGGTGTTACCACAGCTGCAGATAAATCTGGAATTTGATGAGCTATGAAGTTTTCTAATTTTTCAATATCCTCATTTATTGTTTTTTTCACATTCCCTATAGTGTTACCTGTAAAAAATCCCATATTAAGTTTAGACATATGGTTTATTGTCTTCATTCTAAGCTCATAAAGTATGCTATAGGCCGCTATATGAGAAAATACCCCTGATAATAAAAATATAACCATTCTTAAAACTACAATAGTACCTACAGTTATAGCCATGGATTTAATTTTCCCATAGTTTACAGTGTCATTAAAAAGCTCCAAAACTATATTATACATAAGAATATACGGTACTATAGCCATAAGTGAACTTATTATACTAAACAAAGCTGATATATATAATTTAATTTTTTCTTTGCCTGATACCTCTAAAAGAAAACTTAAATTTGATTTTTCTTTCATAATTTCTCTCCTTTCTCTTCTCAATATTTAGTACAATTATGAAATAACTTCATCTTTATTATAATTGAAAATCATTTTCAACTTCTACTCCAAARAAAACAAAAAATGCTCCAAAAATAAAAATCTGACTATAAGATTTTTATTAAATTTAGAGCATTTTTAAGAACTAAAAACTAAGTTTATACTGATCTATTTAATTTTCTATATTTTAATGGATTAATATTATTATAACTTTTGAAAGCATTTGAAAACTTGCTTGGATTTTCATAACCTATTTCATTTGCAATTTCTAAGATTGACATATCCGTATTTTTTAATAAATATTTTGCCTTTTCAATTCTTGATTTTTTTATATATTCATAAACTGTATTTCCAGTACTATTTTTAAAAGCTTTTTGTAATTTATATAAACTTATATTTAAATCACTAGCTAGTTCTTTAAGTGATGGGGGATCTTGTAAATTCTTATTTATTATATCCTTAGCCTTAATTATACACTCTCTCTTCTCATCTTCTGAATTTTCCATTAATTTCACATTAGAATTATTTTCAAAAAAAATAGCCAAAAATTCTATTGTCTTTAGCTTAAGCTTCATATAGCCCATCATACTATCAATTGAAATGTCATCTATTTCCTCTGCTATTTTTTTTATATCATAACTAGCTTTTTCAAGTACTAATATATCTTTTTTAAATATATTATTCATTTGAGTTTCCCAGTCCATTATAACTTTGTCTTCCCATATTGGATTTACAGCATTTTTAAAAGTATTAAAATGTAAGTTAATAGATACAGTTTTGCAATTATTATATTTAAATTTAAAATATTCTACATCATTTAGTGTTTTATATATAAAAATATCTCCTTGTTTAAGTATATATTCTTTATTGTTAGGCAAAGATATTATTTTTGAATAGCCACTATAGCAATATCCTAATTCAAAAACATTATCATTACATCTTCTATTATCAAAATCCATAATTGTTTTATCAACGATAACCTTTGAAATTTCTAATCCCTTTTCTATTTTCATTCTTGAAAAATTTCCTGTACCAAACTGTTTTCCAATAACATATTTTTTGCCTAATAATTCTTCTGAAATTTTACAATTAAACTCTTTTTCGATATATTCATAATAAGTATCTACAATATCTTTTTCACTACTCAAAATTATCCCCCTTAACATAAATAATTATATATACAATTTAAATGATTTTCATTTTCATTCCACTTAAATTATATGGGATTTTATTCTAAAAAGCAATATAAATCCTAACACCGCACTATTGTAATAAGTACAAAATCTAAATTAATATACTAATTTTAATAACTTTATTTAAATATTTAGAGCCTAGAAATTTGAAAAATAAATTAGCAAATTCCTAGGCTTTTAGGGATAGTTTTTATTAATTGTTTTACTAATAAAAATATATTTATTTTTATATTATCTATTGTAGTTTCTAATTATTTCATTAAGAATATTTAAATGATTGTAATAATCATTTACCACAGCATTTACTTCCTTCATCAAACTAGGGTCTAAATCCTTATTTTCTTCCTTAAATTTTTCCCCTTGCTTTATACCCATTTCCATAGCTTTTATAGCATGATCACAAACTTGCAAATCATTATTTACAGGTGTTAATTTTATCTTTTCAAAAAATTCTGCTATAGTTCCTAGAAATCCTAAAGTGTCTGGGGCATCTCCTCCCATTTGTTCTATTCTATTGGTAATAGCTTCTTCATGTCTTTTAAAAGATTCTATAATATTTTTTAACTCATTTTTCAAATCAACATTCTGAGCTTTTTCAAGATAGTCTTTAAAAGTACTTCCTCCCATGTGCACTCCTTTTAAAAATTTATCCATTTGTTTTGTATCTTCTTTTAATGCTATTTTCATAGTAAAATCACCTCAATTTATTTTTTTCCCATAGCAAATTTATTATACTTACATAAAAAACTCCCGGGATTTTACCGAGAGTTTAAATTATTGATATTACATATAAAAAACTTTTTCATTAATTTATAACTTTTAAACCATAAAGATATTTGTATTAAATGAAGAATCTATTTACAATTTTTATTATTTATTTTTTCCTTTAATTTTTTTATTTCCTCATCCTTAGAAGCTATTATTTCCTCATATTTTCCTTCTCTTTCACACCAATTTTTGTTAAGCAAATTTATAAAGGAGGCCATTTCATCTGCACTTCCTGAAATACGATTAAATAAAAGAAGATTTAATGCCAAAACCTCAGGAATTTCTTTATGGCAATATCTTAATTGGTGATCAATTTCTCCATAACCTTCTTCAAATATAGTTCTTACTTGAATTTCTGCTATGACCCTTTGGTTGGTAGGAAAAAATTCTATAAGATAATGTACAGATCTATAACCAGATTTTCTAGATTGAATTTGAATATTCAGTTCTTCAAATCTTTTTGTATCGTCTCCATCCCTTACATTTGCAGTTATTTCTATAACTTTCCAAGTATTTAAAATAAACTGGTGTATATCTTCCCAATCCTGTTTGAATATATGTATAACTCTAATACCTATTAAATCATTTATTTCTTCCTTATAGTTTTCAACAGTAAACTGAAAATCTTCCCCATATCTTTCTTTTCTATTAGAGGTTTTTCGAATAATTTTTTCTATTAACCTTTCAGGATTTTTAACTCTAGATTTAACAGAATGTATTTTATTGTGAGTCCTCAATATATTGGATATAAAATCACATTGGCTTTCATAAGTATCTTTGTATTTATTAAAATCTAAATATATATCTCTTAGATTATTCCACTCTATTTTATTTTCAATAATGTCATCTTCTATAGAAGGATATTTTTTTAAAAATTCTTCCTTTATAAGTTTATTCTCCATATTTTCCTCCAACCTTACCTTATAATATATTTTTATTATTCATATACTTAAACACTTTTTTCTTGGTTTATTTTTCTACCTATATCCTTAACGTTCTTATGCTTTATATATGCAATACTAATATAAATTAATATTTCTATAAATTTTATTAAAGGATTTACTAAAAGTCTATATTATCTATTTCAATTATTAAGTAAATAAATCTAATATCTCTTCTTTTGATAATGTATTTATTAAATTCCCACTCTTCAAATCACTATTCATAACATTATTTATAAGTTCCTTCTTATCATCTTGTAACATTATAATTTTTTCTTCAATGGTTCCCTTACATACTAACTTTATTACCTGTACTAAATTTTTCTGCCCTATTCTATGTGCTCTATCAGTGGCTTGATCTTCTACTGCTGGATTCCACCAAGGATCAAAGTGTATAACTAAGTTTGCTGATGTTAAATTTAATCCTGTACCTCCTGCCTTCAATGATATTAAAAAAACCTTAACATTGGAATTTTTATTAAATTCATTAACTAGCTTAATTCTTTCACTAGCATTAGTTGATCCATCTAAATAGAAGTATTCTATACCTTCTTTTTCTAATAGCTTTGAAATATTTTTTAATACTGAAGTAAATTGTGAAAACAATAAAATTTTCTTTCCTTCATCTACTCCTTCCTGAACTAATTCCATGGCTATCCTAAGTTTAGAACTTCCCCCTTTATATTCATCAATTATAAGAGAAGGGTCTAAGCATAGCTGTCTTAGTCTTGTAAGATACGAAAATATTGTGATTTTATCTTCTTTGTTGTTTTTTAATTTTTCCTTTATACTTTTCATATATGCCTTATATATTCGCTCTTGATTAGTAGTCATTTCCACTAAAAATTTCTTTTCTATCTTATGTGGCAAATCCTTTAATACATTCTTTTTTTCTCTCCTTAAAATAAATGGACGAATTAAAGTTTTTAGTTTATCAATATTTGTTTCCACTTCATCTATAAATTTCTCTTGGAACCTTTCTTCACTATATAAATATCCTGGCATAATAAAATCAAATATAGACCAAAGCTCCATTAGATTATTTTCAATTGGAGTTCCTGTTAATGCAAATCTCACTTTAGAATTAATTCTCTTAACACTATCAGTATTTTGAGCCAGTGGATTTTTAATATTCTGTCCCTCATCTATTATACAATAATCAAATATTATATCTTTATATAACTGAAAATCATTTTTTAAGGTTCCATAAGTAGTTAGTAAAACATCATATTTCTCCCTATCATCTAAAACTTTCATTCTCTCTTCCTTGCTTCCATGGATAACTCCAATCTTTAAAGTTTTAGCAAATTTTTGAAATTCATCTTGCCAATTATATATTAAAGAAGTTGGTGTAACTATGAGGCTTTTAGCTCCCTTTTCTGATAACAGAAAGCTTATAGTCTGTATGGTTTTACCAAGTCCCATTTCATCTGCTAAAATCCCACCAAATTTCATATTACTTAAAATTTTCATCCATCTATATCCTGCTATTTGGTATTCTCTAAGAGTAGCATTAAGATTTTTAGGGACTTCATAATAGCCGTCATTTATCTTTGTAGTTCTGTTTGAAATATTTTGGAGCAAATCTTTTTCTTTAATAAAAGACGATCCTCTGCTTTCAATATAATAGGCCCTATTTTTATGAATTTTAAAAGAATCTCCATTTATATCTCCATTAAAACTTAAGTCTTCTAATAAACTAAAAAAACTTTTAACTTCATTATCCTCTAAATCAATAAAATTATTATCCTTTGTTTTATAAAAATTTTTATTATTCTTAAAAGCCTTAAATATATTTTTAAACTCTTTTTTAGAAACATTTCCAATATTATAAGACAAATTTAACCATTCCTCAGAAGTTTCAGTAATATTAACTTCTATAGAAGTTAAACCATATAAATTTAAACTTTTCAAACTGTCTGATAAAATTACTTCTCCTATATTTCTAAATCTTTTTAATCCCTTGCTTAAAAAATTATATAAATCATTTTCATCTCCAATAAATAAAAATCTATTTTCTCCTTTTATAAATCTAAATTTTCCCAATTCCTTAATTATTTTTTCTTCTTTTTCTAGATCTCTAATAATAACTTTACCACCTAAATCTTCTTTCCTAAAATTCTCACATTTTATATTATTAATATATAGCTCTTTTCCTATGGATGGTGGTAAATTTATCTTTATAAAATTTGATAAATTTTTATTTTGTGCATCCTTAATAAGTTCAAAATATTCTTCTCCATAATATAATTTAACTTTACAAAAAATTTCTTCTGATTCCTTATAAAAATAGAATTTTGGTACTATGAGAGCTGACACAAAATTTTTAACCCCTTCATCAAAAGTTATTACCTGGGAAATTTTGTTTAATATTACTATTAATTCTTGAAAAGTTTTAGCATCTTTACTAAATGATATCTTCCCTTGCTTTTTCAGATGTTTATAGAAAGGTTTGTATAATTTCCTTTGAGTTCTAGAAGGAATATATAGATTGTTACCATAAAAACATACTTCTCCCTTTAAAGTAAGTGGAATCGGAAACTGTTTCTTAGTAGTTAAAATAAAACTATCTTCCCTTTCTTTCAGAGTGAAAGAAAGAGGTAAATCTTTATGTATAATCTTAGTATTATAATCTATATACTCATACTTAAATTTAATTGTTCTATGTTGAATAGTCTCTAGAAATCTTTCTAATACACTTGTTAATATTATTAGCTTTCTACCATCAATTATTTTAAAGGGTAAATTTATCTTGTTTTTAAATATTTCTTTATTTATTGATATGTATTCTTCTATAAACTCAATAATTTTTTCATCTTCAGGAGAAAAATAATGAATTTTAGGATCATATACCAATCCATTATTAATAAAAACCTTAGTTCCTTGGATTCTTCCTTGAACAAAATCCTCCAAAGAATTTATTAAATACATATTACTTTTACCAATTTTAAACTGAGCTTCATAATAATCTAAATCATCATTATTTATGTGATTTAATTTTACACTAACATTTAGTTTTTCTCTTAAATTATTATATTTCGTTATTTCATTTAATATAGTATTTCCTACTATAAATTTAGATTTATCTTCTTCTTTATTAGTTTTATCCTTAATACTTTTAACTGCCAAATCATAAAACTTATACATAGTGGCTATAATATGTGGGCATAAAAATTCTTCCTTATAAACAGAGTTATGAATAAAATCATCACAGCTACATTTAGTTTTTTCTAATATACCCTTCGACATATTTATCCTTATATGAGTATAATAATCATTGCTTTTATTTTCATTTTTAACTTTTCCATATATATTATAAGAATTATCTATTTTCTTGCTTTTTATATCAAATACTAATCCACCTTTATAAAGCTTCTTTCCTTCTATTCTTACCAACTTTGAACACTTAATGAGGACTATTTCTATCAATTTTCTTAAGTTCAATGACTATCACCTCCTACATTATTATATACCAAATTTCCTATGAGTTTCTATAGCTTCTTTTTTTAATAATGATCTAAAATACCAAAATCCTGCTATGGCTGCTGAAATGTGACTTAGTAAAACCGCAATCCAAATTCCATTTAACTCCAATACAGTTAAAGATAATAACTTTGAAAGTGGTATACGAATAATTATATAGTAAAAAATCATTAAATACATAGCTACTCTTGGTTTTCCAAAGCCATTAACTGTTCCAAGTACGCAGTTAGTAATAGTATTACAAATATATCCAATCGATATAATTGAAAAATAAACTTTAACCAATTTTCCAACACTTTCACCAGCTCCAAATATAGATGCTAAATTTTTTGAAAAAACTACTACTATAACTGTTAATATTATTAAAAAGCCACTGCCTAATAACATGCCACTATGAAGATACTCTTTTGCTTTTTTAGTATTTTTAGCACCGAAACATTGACCAGTACAAGTGGTAATTGTCATATTAAGAGCCATAGCTGGATAAAATAAAATTGTTTCCAATTTTCCTGAAATACCAAAAGCAGCTATAGGTAATATACCAAATCCGCTGACTAAAGAAGTTATAAAACTTGTACTAATTGCAGGAATGCTTTGTTGAATAATAGATGGAACTGCATTTTTTACTATTTCCTTTAAAATATTTTTATCAAATAATTTAAAATCAATTATAATTATTTTTTTCTTAATAATATATATAACCATAATCCCCATCATAATTCCTTGTGAAAATAAGGTTGCAAATGCAGCTCCTCTTATTCCCAATTTATTTATAAAAATAGGATCTAACACTAAATTGAGTAAAGTACAAAGAATAATAGAAATCATCTGCATAATTGTATTACCAAAACTACGCAATATAGCAGTAAAATATAAATACATAAATACAAAAACATATCCTAACATATATATAACAAAATAATCCTTTGCCATAGAATATATACTATATGGCGTATTTAAAAGATTTAAAATAATATTGGTACCAAATTCACAAATAATAGTTACTATTATGCTAAAAATTATTGCACCTACAAAGGACGTAGAAATCACTTTATTTATACTATTCTTTTCCTTAGCTCCAATATTTTTGGACAATAAAATTGCTATTCCATTAGTAGCTCCCATTGCAACAGAAGTAAACAAAAGGATAGGTGGCATGGATATGGTAAGAGCCGCCATGGCCTTTTCTCCTAGTAAATTTCCAATCCAAACACTATCAACTATGTTATATGCCATGTTAAATATAAAAGCTATAAGCAATGGAATTGTAATTCCAATTAATTTTTTTGTTGTATTACCTGTAGTAAAATCCTTCTCTAATTTTTTGTTCATTTAAATCCTCTTCTTTCTATAATTATTATCTTACAATGAATCAAAGTCATTGAATTTAATTCATTCATATAGTATTTTTTTACCCTAACAAAATATTGCATTACAGCAATACTTTATTAGGGACATTTTATTAAATTTCTATGTAATATAATAAATAATCTAATATTATATTTTTATCAGTCTATATCTAATATTAAATTTATAAATTTGCGAATTTTTTTAATTCTTTCATTCATGGTGATATTTTCGCAACCTAAAACACCGATTTGTCCGTACATTATAAAATTAGTGATAATCTCCACATCATCACTACTAATTTGAATTTCTCCTTTTTCAGCCAGTTTCGTTAACTCTTTACTTACAGAAGGAATTAAATTCTTTGCAATTTTTATCATAAGTTGTTCATGTAACATCTCATTACCAACCTTATGATAAAAATCATGATATTTACTATTATTTTCTTGACTCTGCATAAGTTCAGTCATAGCATCCATACGTTCTATTAATTTTTTTTTATCATCACAAATTACTGTTAAAAATTTTTCTGAACATTCCTTGGCATACTGCTCCATGGCAATATCAAAAAGTTCTTGTTTAGATTTAAAGTAACGGTAACATAAACCCTGAACTACATTTATCTCCTTTGCTATATCTGCCATAGAAGTTGCTTCGTAGCCTTTCATATAAAACAACTTCATTGCTGCCTCTAATATTTCTTGCTTACGAACTTCAGGATCTTTTGAAATTCTTACCATGTTATGTAGCCTCCTTTCTAGTCTAAATATATTATATAGTACCAATGAACAAAAGTCAATGAATATTATTCATTGACTTTTGTTTATCTAAAATTTTATCTTACTAAACTTTCCCTCATTAACTATTCCTATGCTCTTATTATAGTATTGTACTAATTTACCTTTATACTTTATTTCTTTTCCTAAAAGTGCATCTCTTACTACGCCTTCAGTTTTATTATTTGTATATATTTTACTATTCTTTGATATATATATATCCCCTTTGTCTATAGGTTTATTTAATTTGACTTGTTTCCAAGAACTTTCATTTTCCTTTATACCTCCATAAAAAACCTTATCAACTTTTTCATCTATTACATTTCCCACATACACATTATCTTCTCCATCTACCCCTAAGACACATAAATTATCCGTTCCTGGTATGCTTAATGAATTTTCTCTTTCACTAATTCTCACATTTCCATAACGTAGATCCTCATATATAAAATTATCATCCCTATTTAATGAATCTATTTTCCCTATTTTAGAATATGATTTGTATTTTTCTATTTGTGACATTATATTAAGTATATAAATATCACTTCTATTATTATTTATTTCCACCTTTACATATTCCGCTCCATTAAGGGTTGATATTGCATGATCTTTAACTTCATATTCTGAACTTTTAAGTGGAATTTTTACTTCCTTATAATGATTATCTGCTACAATAGCTCTCTGATCCTTATCTCTATCATAATAACATACCTTTAAATAATTAGAATCATTACTAAACTTTTCTCATATGTACATTCTATGTCTATCTTTTAGCCATGTATAATAACAAATCTTACCTTTAGTTGGTATCTCCACTTTTTTCTTCTACCTTTTCTATTTTACACTGCCCTTTAGTGGCTAAATAATATTTATCCACATAAAAAAGCCCTGCAAGTTCAAAAGTTAAAGGTAATCAGCTATAGCTAACTCATCTTCTATTATAAGGATCTTTTTTATCATAGATAACCCTCTCTCCCTATCTATAACTTAAAATAAAGAGACCTTATGTTTTAGTCTCTTTATAATTTATCTCTATTTTAACAATAATTTATTGTCTTTTAAAAAGTTATCTATTAATTTCTCCGCCATTCTCTTTTCCATATTAGCTTTACTAATTAAAGTAAATATTAATAAAATTAACTCTTTTAATTGTACATCTTCTCCATCTAATTTTTCAGATTTCTCCTTTATTATGTCCCTTAACTTTTTAAACTCTTCATGAAAGCTTTTTAACTGAATTTCCTTTATATTTAAAAAAGTTCCATATAAGTCTTCCACTGAAGGAAATCTATTATCTTCCTTATGTATACTTTCCATAATTGGTATAAGTATTGTTTCAATATCTAAAAGAGATAAGCTTTGTTTTAGATTATAAATTATTTCTAATAAAATTATCTGCTCTTTATTATATTTTTTGCCCTTTACAGCTGGGAAAAATTTTCCTTTAGCATAATTATTGACCATAGTTTTGGTCATAATTTTATCATTTTCATCTCTTTTTAATGACTTTAGCTTCATATCAAACAGTGTTGTTACTTGATCCATATATAAATCTATATCTGGAATATCTGAAAGTCTAATATCATTAAATTCTGTAATATTTGAAAGAATGATTTCCAAATTTTCTTCATTATATTCCATAAAATCACCTCATTACAATTATATAGTATTAACTACTACAAATCTATATATTCTACTCTAATATAT